>CAMWQF010000060.1 GCA_947176285.1 uncultured Porphyromonadaceae bacterium | reverse complement strand
GACATGCGGTCGCGGTAGTCTTCGTAGGTGAATTTGCGGAGGAGGATGGGATCGCCGTCCTTTGGTTGAAGCCAGATTGAGGGGTGCTGGATGCCGTTGAACATGTTGGTTTTCACTGTGGTATAGTGATTCATGTCGCATAGGGTCAGTTTGTCGCCTGCTTTCAATGGTTTAGCAAAGTCCCAATCCCCAACAAAGTCACCGCTTAGGCAAGAGTTGCCTCCAAGTCGATATGTATGACGTTCTGAATCGCCAAAATGATGATCGCCAGTGCGAAGGTCGGTGTTTTCTTCTTCAGGCAAGGCTTCGGCAATGACAGGCTTATATGGCATTTCCAAGCAGTCAGGCATATGGCATGCAAATGAAGCGTCGATAATTGCTGTCTTGATTCCGGCATCCTCTACCACATCGAGTACCTGAGTGATTAGATCACCGGTTTGCCACATGAAGGCACTGCCGGGCTCCATTATTATCTTGAGATTAGGGTATTCCTTGTGAAGATCTTTCATCAGGGTTATCAGGAAGTCTATGTCATATCCTTTGCGTGTCATGAGATGTCCACCACCCATATTAAGCCATTTGATGTGAGGCAACAAATGACCATATTGTTCTTTAAGAGCATCAAGCACCTTGGCAAGGTCATGGCTATCTGATTCACACAGTGCGTGGAAATGCAGCCCTTCAATTCCTTCCGGAAGTCCATCGGCAAGAGCAGCTGCTGACTCACCAAAACGGGACCCAGGTACGCAGGGATTGTATATGTCTGTTTCGATTACACTGCAATGGGGATTGACACGAAGTCCGGAACTTATAGGCTTTTCCGGATGCTTGGCATTCCACTCATCAATCTGCGGTTTGAAACGGTTGAATTGCGCCAGAGAGTTGAACGTGATGTGGGAGCATCCGGCGAGGAACTTAGGAAATGTCTCGTCGGTGTAGACCGGGCAATAGGAATGAACATCGTTGCCGAGATAATCGAGCGAAAGTTGCATTTCATTTAGCGAACTGGCAGTGCTTGCGCTAAAATATCTCTTTACAATAGGAAATGTCTTCCAAAGAGCGTTTGCTTTGAAAGCCATTATAATTTTTACGTCTGCTTCCTGCTCCACTCGACGTAGAATCTGGAGGTTGCGTTCTATACGGTCTTCGTAGACAATGTAATATGGAGTTGTGGGCATTTCTTGTTTAATCGTTTAACCGTTTAACCGTTTAATCGTTTAGATAATTATGATGTTAGAAATCTATTTTGCCTTTTTTGGCTTCTTCAAGCATCTTTGTGCCAGGCATTAGGAAAACCTCAAGACGACGGTTTTTGTTGCGATTCTCAATTGAAGTGTTCGGCACAAGAGGGGCTTCGTCACCAAAAGCATATGAGAAAGTGTAGGATGTATCGGCACCTTGATCATCAAACCAGGCAGCCACGGCATCTACTCGGTCTGCGGTGATATTATCACGATATTGGAGAGAACCGGTATTATCCGTGTGCATCACAAACAGAACACGAAACATATCCGGATCCTTCATATATCTCATTATCGGTTTCAGATATTTAGCAGCCCTGTCAGAGAGTTCGGTTGAATTTGGAGCAAAGAGATAACTTGCCGGGATAGTGATTAATATCACTTCTTTCTTCCTATAGAGTTCGATATTACAGTCTCCTTGTTTTGGCGATAGCGGACCGTTCATCAGCTTCTGTCGCGCTTCAAGTTCTTGATACTTCTTGATCAGATCGGCAGCTTTTGGTTCTTTCGACAGGTCGACCGACCTTATCATTTGAGCGAAAGTCATGTCTTCCAGATTGACTTGTGCAAATGCACTAAATTGGAGGAAGCCCATATATAATGCTACTAATGCTATTATTTTTTTTATTTTCATCAGATACAAATTATGATTTGAGAATCAAAAGATGGAATGGGATTCATACACATCATTCCCGATTAAAAAGATTTTCAGTTGATGTCAAGTAGACCTTCCGGGAGATGCATATGAATGGTTTTGGTATCCTCGTCCATTTTCTCAATAAAATCTTCTGTCAATGGTATGTAGACAGTGTTTCCTTCAGGAGTCTCGACAATAAACAGTTCATTTTCAGTATTGGTATCAATTTCAACAACCTTTCCAATTTCTCCGGAATTCACATCTTTTATTGTCCAGTCGATAAGGTCATCATAAAGAGCATATTCCTCATCATAATTTTCGAGCATATACTCCTTCAATCGTGAGCGAAGGGCATAAACTGTCTTATTGACAAGTTTTTTAGCCTCTATCTCACTATCGATGCCATCAAATTTTACGAGATATGAGAAAGTTCCCTTAGTTCTTATGCTTTGAGCATAAAATGGAACATAGATACCATCAATATCAAGCACTACAGGGTTATCATCCTCCAAATAACCGGGGTCAATGTCAAGAAGCATATTAAGTTCTCCTTTCAAGGCATGAGTCTTTAGGAGTTTACCGACAGATGTAATTTCTTCTTCAGTAATCATCAGATTA
Organism: uncultured Porphyromonadaceae bacterium; assembly: GCA_947176285.1. GTDB lineage: Bacteria > Bacteroidota > Bacteroidia > Bacteroidales > Muribaculaceae > Lepagella. The sequence continues at coordinate 8,923 of CAMWQF010000060.1, read as the reverse complement.
TATTTTTTCTTAATTTCTGAATATTTTTGCCCCGAGGGAGTTGAGACGTTCATCAATATGTTCGTAACCGCGGTCAATCTGGTCTATGTTTTCGATACGGCTTGTACCCTTAGCCGACATTGCAGCCATAAGAAGAGCAATACCGGCACGAATATCCGGACTGACCATTCTTGCTGCCTTTAGAGAATTGAATTTTCCGCTGCCTATCACAGCCGCGCGGTGCGGATCACAAAGTATGATTCTGGCACCCATATCTATCAGTTTGTCAACGAAGAAAAGACGGCTCTCAAACATCTTTTGATGTATCAAAACACTGCCTTTAGCCTGAGTTGCAGCCACAAGAAATATACTGAGCAGGTCGGGAGAAAGACCTGGCCAAGGAGCATCAGATATAGTCATAATCGAACCATCTATAAAAGTATCAATTTCATATATATCTTTCTGATTAATGACAATATCATCACCTTTCACATCGAGATTAATGCCGAGTCGTGCAAATGCATCCGGAATAATACCAAGATCACGAACACCCACATTTTTAAGAGTGAGATGGCTTCCTGTCATTGCTGCAATTCCGATAAAACTACCTACTTCAATCATATCAGGAAGAAGTCGATGATTGGCTCCCCATAGGCTTGATACTCCGGTGATAGTAAGCAGATTACTGCCAATTCCTTCAATCTTGGCACCCATACGGACCAGCATGCGGCAAAGTTGCTGCACATAGGGTTCGCATGCGGCATTGTAGATAGTGGTCTTTCCTTTTGCGAGCACAGCAGCCATTACAAGATTGGCAGTACCGGTCACAGAAGCCTCATCCAGAAGCATATACACTCCATTGAGACCATTAGGAGCGGTAATATTATAAACTCGTTTTGATGAATCGTAGTCAAAATTTCCTCCTAATTTTTCAATGCCAACAAGATGAGTGTCAAGACGGCGTCGTCCTATTTTGTCGCCGCCAGGCTTTGGAAGCACAGCCTCTCCGAAACGAGCCACCAAAGGACCTATAATCATGACCGATCCTCTTAATGTCTGAGCCTTCTTAAGGAAATCTTCAGTATGTAAATATGCAAGATTGACGTTGTCTGCCTGAAATTCACATGTATGGCGGTCAATATATGATGTCTTAACTCCAAGATGAGCCATCAAATCAATCAGATTGTTGACATCTGCTATATCAGGCAGATTGGAAATGGTGACTTTCTCAGAAGTTAAAAGCGTTGCGCAGATCACTTGAAGCGCCTCATTTTTGGCACCTTGCGGCTCGATAGAGCCATGAAGGCGGCAACCGCCTTCTACAATGAATTCGCTCATATCGTCAATAGTTTTGCTTGTTGTTTTTCTTCTTGTTTTGCTTTTGCTTATTGGAAGGAATCACTTCTTGATAATCATAAAGATAAATGTCTCCGGGCAAAAGATCAATCTTGCCGTCGCTTATAAAGCATAGGTCACGAAGCACTTTGGCATCACTAACCCCTTCCTTATTATGTGCCATCATCAATTTCTTCATATGATTGGCTATCACTCCTATAAGATTGTGACGTTCTTCAGAATCCTCCATATCTGCCACAGTCTGCACCATATTCTGAATATGCTTGCCATAATAGCGGAAAATGATTTCACGAGAATTGCTATATGGAATAGAATCCGGTTTTGGATTTGCCTCTTCTTGAGTAATGACCGGAACAGGAAAATCGATATCAAGTTCAAACCGAGACATTATGTTGATGTGGTCCCAAATTTTTTTTGTGTCATTTGGGTCCTTTTTCAAAGCAGGGAAAAGAATCTTCATTATATCGGCAATGGCATGAGCGCATCGTGTCCTTTCTTCTCTGTCTGGAATAGTGACGCAAAAATCTACAAGATTCTGAATATTTCGTCCGTATTCAGCAAGACGTAGAGGTTCCATCCCGGTATTATAAGGAATCATTTTCAGCAACTCCGGTTCTATAGGAGTTTGAGCTATTATGTCTGTTGTCTCTTGGTATATGTTTTCTTCAGTCATTTGATTCATTATTAAAGTGTTAAATCGTTTGCTTTAATTAAAGCATATTATACAGTTTCAAAGCCCTTTGACAGATGATATTTTGGCTTCATACTCTTTCAAATACTCCGGGACACTATAAGCAATGTCAAGGAAATCTCTTTCTCGGAAAGCTTTCTCTGCGAGTGCCGTCATATCTGAAGCCTTAGGATTTACACCATCAAGCCAATGATATCTCTTCCCTTTCAACACCTCTTTAGATTTTGCACTTCCATCACCCATGAAGTATATGTCTCTGTCTTCAGGAAGATTTGAGTAACTATTTTGATCCAAGATCAGAGGTTGTGGAGACATAAGTGCATTAAGACGGAAATCATAAGCTGCAGTGTATACCTCCATACGGCGAGCATCTATCATCGGAACGAGTATTTCATCACCTTCCCAATCTATGTTTCGGAACATTGCCTTGACAGCAATAAGTTTCAATGTTGAGACCCCGATAAGAGGAACATTGAGTGAAAAACAGAGCCCCTTAGCCATTGAAAGTCCTATACGTAGTCCTGTGTAGCTTCCGGGCCCCATACTGACGGCTACAGCATCAATTTTCCATTCGCGGCGACGCGCCTCTTTGACGCATTCATCCACATATGGACCTATTGCTCGGGCATGATTCATCTCTGTCTCATCCACTCGGCTGAATTCTGAAAGACCTTCATGGATTAGAGCCACACTGCAGAATTTGCCTGATGTTTCTATTGCCAGTATAGTGCTCATTGTTTTGTTTAATCGTTTAAAGGTTTAAGAGTTTAATCGTTTAGGTGTTTAATTGTTTATAGTTTAGGGGATTGATCCGATGCTTGCTTGATACTGCGGGCGCACCGCATTCCGTCGATAGCCGCGGATACGATGCCTCCGGCATAGCCGGCTCCTTCTCCCGCCGGATAGAGGCCTTTTATCTCAACATGATTTAGGGTTTCCCTATCACGTGGAATTCTGACAGGACTTGAAGTGCGTGATTCCAATCCTATCAATATCGCATTGTTGTCAAGAAAACCTTTGGCTTTACGACCGAATTCACAGAACCCTTTGCGTAGCCTTTGTCCAATAAAAGGTGGTAGCAAACGGTCTATCCGGGCTTCATATAGGCCCGGAAGATAACTTGATGGGGGTAAATTTTTAGAATCTTTGCCGTCAACAAAATCTTTCATTCTTTGGGCGGGAGCCACAATGCTATCATTAGATTCGCAGTAAAACTTCTTTTCAAGATCTTCTACAAGGTCGAGCATCTCAAACTCCCCTCTCCCTGCATATTCAGGGAAATCACCTGGGCGAATTTCAACAACCATGCCGGAATTTGCCCAGATACTGCTTCTTGCGGAAGCCGACATGCCATTGACAACAAGTTCCTCCGGTCCGCTTCCGGCTGGGACTATTACTCCACCGGGACACATACAGAAACTATAAACACCTCTGCCATCTACTTGAGTCACAAAATTATATTCTGCAGCGGGAAGCCAACGTCCTCTTCCGGCTGGATTGTGATATTGTATTTGGTCAATGAGACGCTGTGGATGTTCAAGGCGCACGCCTACAGCAAGACCTTTTGCCTCCATTTTCACACCGTCTTTTGCAAGACTGCGATATACATCGCGTGCAGAGTGTCCGGTAGCGAGAATTACGTCATTGCCCATTATTTTGTCGCCATTCGCGGTCTCTACACCGATCACATTACCATTTTCTATCAGAATACGGGAAACCTTTGTCCGGAACCTTACTTCTCCTCCTGATGCAATGATTGTCTGACGGATGCTTTTCATGATGTGAGGAAGCCGGTCGCTTCCAATATGAGGATGAGAATCTATCAGGATATTTTCATCTGCACCATGTTGCACAAGGAGAGACAGCACATCTACAGGATTTCCTTTTTTCTTGCTCCGGGTGTAAAGTTTGCCATCAGAAAAAGTTCCGGCTCCACCCTCACCAAAACAGTAATTGGATTCCGGATCAATTTTCTTTTCCCTATTGAGAGTTGCTATATCGAGTCTACGGGAGTCAACGTCTTTCCCTCTTTCCAGCACTATAGGACGCATGCCAAGACGGATGCATTCAAGAGCACCGAAAAGACCGGCAGGACCCGCACCAACTATAATTACAGTATGTTGGGAGTCGGAGACATTTGGGAATCTCACCGGCAGATAACCGGAAGTCACCTTCTTATCTTCTCCGGAAGCGATCCTTACCGTAAGATTAATTATTATGTCACGTTTACGTGCATCAACCGAACGCTTCACGATTTTCCAATCGTTTACTCTGCAACCCGCTGCCCCAAATACTTTTTGGGAAAGTAATTCAGGTGTAGCGGCTATTTCAGGCGATACTCGCAGCGATATATCCTTTATCATAATCCTTGAGAAACAAAATTTCGGAACAAAACCGTCTTACGAATGTTTTCACTACAAAGTTAATAAATATTTTTGGCACTTCATAAAAAATGCTTAATTTTGTAGATTATGAAAGGAAAAAAAGATATAGGATGCTTGTTTGACTGCGATGGAGTAATCGTAGACAGTGAAAGAATATACACGAAAATCTGGGAAGCAATTGAGACGCAATGGCCCACCGGGATTGAAAATTTTACTTATAAAATAAAAGGTACGACTCTCGAAGACATATTGGAGAGATATTTTCCGGAAGAAGTAAGGGCAGATGTCACTAAAGAACTTCTTCGTCTTGAAGGAATGATGATATATGATGCACTTCCGGGTGCTCTGGATTTTCTTGATGAATTGAAGCGAAAAGGTATTCCTACAGCAATGGTGACAAGCAGCAATGGTTATAAAATGGCTCATCTCTGGAATGACATGCCCCACTTAAAAGAGAAATTTAATGTAGTTATTACCGGCGATGAAGTGACGTGTTCGAAACCTGATCCCGAAGGGTATCTTGCAGCTGCTCATGCTATCGGGGTTGATCCGAAAAGGTGTGCAGTATTCGAGGATTCTTTGCAAGGAGTAAAGGCGGGCAAGGCTGCCGGCGCATTCGTGGTTGGAGTTGCCGGTACGTTAAAGGCTTCTGACATTGCTCCATATTCTGACATTGTAGTCAATAAAGTGGCGGATATCGATGTAGATGAACTCGAAGAAATATTAAAATCCAGAGGGTGATTATGCATAATTTTGAACCATTAGCGGAGCGTCTTCGCCCTAATACGCTTGATGATTATATCGGACAGAAGCACCTTGTAGGTCAAGGCGGGATTATCCGCAACATGATAGAATCAGGAAAGGTCAATTCTTTCATACTTTGGGGTCCTCCGGGCGTTGGCAAGACTACACTTGCGCGAATAATAGCAAATACGATAGATGCTCCATTCTATACACTGAGTGCGGTGACATCGGGAGTCAAAGATGTAAGGGATGTGATTGAGAAATGTTCGCGTGAGGCTTCAAGTGTTTTTGCAAAAGCACGCCCGATTCTTTTCATAGATGAAATCCATCGTTTCAACAAAGCACAACAAGATTCATTGCTCGGGGCTGTCGAGAAAGGTGTGGTAACGCTAATTGGTGCCACTACTGAGAATCCTTCTTTTGAAGTGATACGTCCTCTTCTTAGCAGAGCACAGGTATATACCCTTAAACCGCTTGAGGAAGAGGATTTGCAGACTCTTCTTGACCGGGCTTTGAAAAATGACAGGGTGTTATCGAAGCGTCAAGTAGAAGTAAAATCCACAAAAGCACTTTTTCGCTTTGCAGGTGGGGATGCCAGGAAACTTCTAAATATACTTGATTTGCTTGAGCAAAGTGTGCCGGAAGGAGAGCCTGTGGTGATAGATGATGAATTTGTCACCAACTGTCTTCAAGTGAATCCTGCTGCTTACGACAGAAATGGAGAGATGCACTATGACATAATCTCCGCATTCATAAAGTCTGTGCGTGGAAGTGATCCCGATGCTGCCATATATTGGCTTGCGAGAATGGTTGAGGGAGGTGAAGATCCTAAGTTTATAGCACGCAGGCTTGTGATTCTGGCAGCTGAGGATATCGGTCTTGCAAATCCAAACGCCCTTCTTCTTGCTAATGCCACATTTGATGCCTTGCAGAAAATAGGGTGGCCGGAAGGTAGGATCATATTGGCAGAATGCACTATCTACCTTGCCACGTCTCCTAAAAGCAACTCTGCTTATTTGTCAATAGACAATGCTTTGGAGATGGTAAGGAAAACCGGAGATCTACCGGTGCCATTGCATCTGCGTAATGCCCCGACATCGTTGATGAAAGATATGGGGTATGGTCACGACTATAAGTATGCACATGATTTCAAAAATCACTATGCTGCTCAGCAATATCTTCCTGATGCTCTTGTGGGAGCAAGATTCTGGACTCCACAATCCAATAATGCGGAAGCCAAACTTGATGCTTTTATAAAGTCTTTGCGTGCTGATGCATAATTCTACTTTAGCGTGTGGGAGTAGAATAATAGATAAAGTTTAAATGATGTAAATTAAAAGAGTCGAGACCGGAATGATCTTGACTCTTTTCTTATGAGAAATGATATATTGGGTTTAGAATAGGCTCCAGGATACTGTAAGACCTGCCATAACAATTGCAACCATCGACATCAATTTGATGAGGATATTAAGGCTCGGCCCTGATGTGTCCTTGAAGGGGTCTCCGACAGTGTCGCCAACAACAGTAGCTTTGTGGACTTCACTACCTTTTCCACCGAAGTTGCCTTCCTCGATATACTTTTTGGCATTGTCCCAAGCACCACCGGAATTTGCCATGAACACTGCAAGTACAAATCCTGCAGAAAGTCCACCTATAAGCAGACCAATCACTCCGGGAACGCCAAACACGAGACCCACGATGATGGGAACAGCAATAGCGAGGAGAGACGGGAAAACCATCTCACGCTGAGCACCCTTAGTGGAAATCTGAACACAACGCGCGTAATCAGGCTCTGCTTCTCCTGTGAGGATACCCTTGATCTCGCGGAATTGACGGCGAACTTCTTCTACCATGTGAGAAGCTGCACGACCTACTGCATTCATTGTCAGTCCACAGAAAAGGAATGCCATCATCGCTCCGATAAACATACCGGAAAGTACCATAGGATTCATGAGGTTGACATCATAAGCAACCATAAAGTCGCGGAAAGTAGCCTGATTTATAGCAATCATACGAGGCACTTCAAGATTGCTTACAGGGTCGATAGTAGTGCCTACTTGAATGAATTCCTGACCGATATGATGGAGACCCATACGGATTTCCTCTACATATGAAGCTAAAAGTGCAAGACCTGTTAGCGCTGCAGATCCTATAGCAAAGCCCTTGCCGGTGGCAGCAGTGGTATTTCCAAGTGAATCAAGGGCGTCGGTACGCTTACGGACACTTTCTCCGAGACTGCTCATCTCTGCATTTCCACCTGCATTGTCGGCAATAGGTCCATATGCGTCAGTGGCAAGAGTGATGCCAAGAGTGGAAAGCATGCCTACAGCAGCGATACCTATACCATAAAGCCCCCAAGAGATATTTGCGAAATCAAAACCGGAAGCGAGGTAATAGCTCATTATAATACCAAATACAACAGCAATTACAGGAATTGCCGTAGAGATCATGCCAAGTCCTACACCGGAGATAATAACAGTTGCCGGACCGGTTGTGCCACTTTCGGCAAGTTTCTTAGTCGGAGTGTATGACTGAGAAGTATAGTATTCGGTAGCCTGACCTATGACGATACCTACAAATAGACCAACAACGACTGAGAGTGAAATATTGATCCAATTAGGAATCTCAAGTGCCCACATGATGAGGAAAGTAGCGGCGACAATCAGAATCGAACTGAGGTTGGTGCCTGTGGCAAGAGCTCCAAGAAGATTCTTCATTGTGGCATTTTCCTTAGTCTTGACTGCAAAAATACCGACAATAGAGAGGAGAATACCAACTGCTGCAATAAGCATCGGAGCCATGACTGCCTTTGTCTGGAGAGCAATGCTTCCAGCCTCTACATCCATGAATCCAACTGCACCGGCAGCGGCACCAAGTGCTGCAGTAGCAAGAATACTTCCGCAGTATGACTCATAAAGATCGGCTCCCATACCGGCTACGTCACCTACATTATCACCTACGTTGTCAGCAATAGTCGCCGGATTGCGAGGGTCATCTTCAGGGATTCCTGCCTCTACCTTACCTACCAGGTCGGCTCCTACATCAGCAGCCTTTGTATAGATACCTCCACCTACACGAGCAAAGAGTGCTTGGGTACTTGCACCCATGCCGAATGTAAGCATTGTGGTGGTGATCATAGTAAGCTTTTGAGTATCCGGCAGATCAATCGCCCAGTTTAGGATAAGATACCAGAAAGAGATGTCGAGAAGGCCGAGACCTACTACGACAAGTCCCATAACTGCTCCTGAGCGGAAAGCCACCTTAAGGCCGGAGTTAAGAGATTCGCGAGCAGCATTGGCTGTACGTGCAGAAGCATATGTGGCTGTCTTCATGCCGAGGAAACCGGCAAGACCGGAGAAGAAACCACCGGTGAGGAATGCTACAGGCACCCATTGGTTTTGAACTCCAAAGCCATAAGCCATGATGGAAAACAGAACCACGAGGCAAAGGAACACAACAGTGACAATCTTATACTGCTGACGCAGATAAGACATGGCACCTTGACGCACATGAGAAGCAATCTTCTTCATCGTGTCCGTTCCTTCATCTTGGCTCTTCATCCACCGGAAAAAGTAATAAGCCAATGCCAGCGCCACAATAGAAGAGGCAGGCACAAGCCAGAATAGATTATTTACCATAGTGAAATCTGAAAATGTTGATGATGAGTTATTTAAATTAGTTAATTATAAAAATAGAAAAATTCGTTACAAAATTAATATAAAAATCTCTAATTTTCAACTTTCGATGGCGAAAATTGATGGTGTTTAGT
>CAMWQF010000059.1 GCA_947176285.1 uncultured Porphyromonadaceae bacterium | reverse complement strand
GAGAAGGGAGGGGAAGTCGCCCTTGAGCAATTCCACATAACAAGACTTATAATACCACAATTCAACGTTAGAGCAGGGCATATGATAGTGCCAATAGGGCTAACTAATGCCCATCACGAGCCTATTAATTTTTTCGGGACCGTGAGGCCCCAGGCTGAGACTTCCCTGCTCCCTTCTACATGGCATGAGACCGGCATTCAATTTTTTGGTTCGTTTGGAAAAAGATTTACAAGGTTTGATTATCAGCTCATGATTACCGCCGGTCTCAATGCCAATGGTTTCAACCGCGATGAATGGATCATCGGAGGCAAGCAAGGATTTTTTGAAACTGACAACTTCACATCTCCTGCTTATATAGCGAGAGTAGACTATAGCGGAGTGCCGGGCTTACGCACCGGGGTCTCTTTCTACTATTGCCGCGATGCCGGCGCCAATTCCGACAAGGAGCACACTTACTCTTCTATCGGACGAATTCCCGTAGCTATCGGCACATGGGATGCCCAATACAAGAATAAGTATGTGACAGCACGCGCCAACCTAACTTATGGATATGTAGGGAATTCTGCGGCTCTCAGCGACGCAAACAGGATGCTCTCCAACAAATCGCCTTATAGCCGACTGATACCGATCGCAAAGAATACTATAAGCTATGGAACGGAAGCCGGCATCAACCTAAAATCACTCATAAAGAGGGCTTTCCCGACGATATATCCTTTCGCTCGCTACGAGTATTACAATCCTCAGTACCGTGGCGAAGGGACTAAGACCACTATGGACCGACGTTTGGAAGTGAGCCAATGGCAGGCGGGCATAAACTGGTTTGCCCTACCCAATTTAGTGGTTAAAGCCGACTACACTACACGCCAAATCGGCACACAGAGCGTATTCGGCAAAGGTCCCTACAACTCAGAAAATGAATTCTCTATAGGAATCGCCTACATCGGCTGGTTTCTCTCTAAATAATTGAGAATTGTCGGACAGGTCGGACTAGTCGGACAGGTCGGACAGGTCTGAGAACTGAAAACTGAAAACGAAAAAATCAAAAAAATTATGAAAAAATACTTACTCTCATTTTCAGCGCTCCTCTGTGCGAGCGTAATGACACTGACCGGATGCTCAAACAATGACGATCCGAAGCCCGAAGACAATCATGATAATGCCGCCACTCTCGACTACAACGAGAAGAACGCTGCAAGTTGGGGCAATTACATGCAGCAGGTGGCTATTCTCCTTCAGATGGATGCCAACACCCTTTATGAGGCATGGACTTCCTCTTATGAAGGTGGCGCATCGTTTGCTACAAGCTTCAAGAAGCACAACGACGGCAATTACTCAAGCGAACTAAGTTGCATAGAGCAGATAATCGAAGGATGTGCCGATATTGCCAACGAGGTGGGAACCGCTAAGATCGGAGACCCATACAACCTCTATATTTCAGGCGACAAACAGGCTGCCCTTTATTCTGTGGAGTCATGGTATAGCTGGCACTCACGCGAAGACTATTCAAACAATATCCTATCTATCCGCAATTCCTACTATGGATCCCTCGACGGCACAGTAAGCCCCAAATCTCTTTCCGCCCTTATTGCGACTGAGAATGCAGACCTCGATTCAAAGGTGAAAGCCGCTATTGCTGACGCTTCCAACGCTATACTCGCCATTCCTCAGCCTTTCCGCAACAACATAAATAGTTCAGAGAGCCGCTCAGCAATGGCAGCATGCGCCGACCTTGAGGAACTCCTGTCAAACGACCTCAAGAGCGCTGTCAACAAACTTGGCAATGACAGCCGCTTTCAAGACATCGTAGACAACTATGTAGATGTAGTTGTAGTGCCTACCTACAAGAGTCTGAAAGAAAGAAACGAAGCCCTATACCAGACTGTTTTGAAATTCAAGAACTCACCATCTGACAACAACTTCGCCTCTGCATGCAATGCCTGGCTTGAGGCTCGTGAACCTTGGGAGAAGAGCGAAGCATTCCTATTCGGACCCGTCGATGCCCTCGGACTTGACCCTAACATGGACAGTTGGCCTCTTGACCAGGATAATATCGTGCAGATCCTCAATTCAGGCAACTATGACAACCTTGACTGGAGCGACGGAGACGACGACGATACTATCGAGGCAGTGCAGTCGGTTAGAGGCTTCCATACACTCGAGTTCCTACTTTTCAAAGACGGACAGCCGCGTAAGGTGAAGAATTAATTTCAACAACAATTAATTATGCATTTTGCATTATGCATTATGAATTATTAAAAAAATTCTGTTTTCTTGCAGGCGTGGCTACTTTATTGTCCGCCTGCGAGAGCGATGGTCTGGACGTGCTTGACATCGAAGTTCCTGCCGGCTATGAACTGTCGGCGGGAACTTCCACGATATTTCTCAACTCATCGGTAGCATACGACAGCGAGGCACCATGGGTGAAGGGTGACTACCTGACGCGTTTCGTGCGTGGCGACAGACTTTACGATGACGTTCGCACGTCTACCAACGGACATGGAGGAGGACTCGGACCCGTATATGCCGGATATTCATGTGGCAGTTGCCACAGAAACGCCGGACGTACACGTCCCGGAGTATGGAACTACAACGGTTCCGGCTCATATGGATTCTCAGCCATGCTTGTTTATATAACCAGAAAAAACGGAACTTTCTTCCGCGACTACGGGCGTGTGCTCCACGACCAGGCTATCTACGGAGTGAAGCCGGAAGGGAAACTTAAGGTAGAGTGGAACTATCAGCAGTTCTCATTCCCCGACGGAGACTCCTACGAACTCGCATATCCATCCTACACCATCACCGACTGGTATGCCGACGAAATCGCACCGGAAGATCTTTTCTGCACCGTAAGGGTTCCTCTGCGCCATGTAGGCATGGGGCAACTAATGTCGTTAGACCAAAACGAAATAGAGCAACTTGCCGCGAAAAGCAACTATCCGGAGTGGGGCATCAGCGGACGCTGCAACTACATCAGCGAGCGAGGAGTCACAAGTCTCGGAATATCCGGAAACAAGGCACAGCATGCCGACCTTACAGTGGAACTTGGCTTTTCAAGCGATATGGGGGTGACAAACAGCCGCTATCCTGAAGAGATATGCGAGGGTCAGATACAGATGAACCAAGGATCAATGATGGGTCTATCCTACGATCAGCTCGATGTGTCGACAGAAGATATGGAAAACGTAGACCTATACATGCAGTCACTCGGTGTTCCAGCCCGACGCAACGTGAACGACCATGACGTGAAGAGAGGCGAGGCTCTTTTTTACGAGGCTGGATGCCATCTATGCCACGTGACAACTCTCCACACACGTCCACGCGGATCCACACTGCTCGCAGGTACGCAACTTCCTTGGCTCGGCAACCAGACAATCCATCCCTTCAGCGATTTCCTGCTCCACGACATGGGCTCCGAGATAATGGGAGTCGGACTCAACGACAACTATGTGTCAGGACTTGCCAGAGGAAATGAATGGCGCACTACTCCTCTCTGGGGCATAGGGCTACAGGAGAAAGTGAACGGACACACTTATTTCCTTCACGATGGACGGGCAAGAAACTTCACTGAAGCAATAATGTGGCACGGCGGCGAAGGAGAGGCATCAAAGAATATTTTCAAGAAAATGCCTCGCAAAGACCGCGAAGCAATGATCAAGTTTCTTCAATCCTTGTAGCATACATAATTTCATGATACATCAGGATAAAACATGATATATCAAGATATCACAAAAATACCCCCAACAATCGACAACCCAAAATACAATGAAAAAGATCATACTCTCATCAATACTCGCCCTCTCCTTCGCTCCGCTTGCTCAGGCTCAATATGACACTGACACCGAAAACGGTGTCGTCTCTCTGGCTGATCACAGAGGATTCACCTTTACAACTAAGAAGGGTGATTTCCTTTTCAAACCATATTTGCTCGTTCAGACATCGGCAAACTATAACTATTATGATGATGCAGGTCTTGACCCGGCTTACAACCAAGACAATGTGGCAAATTCCGGCTTTGCTATTCCCTATGCAGTGCTTGGATTCACAGGAAAGGCATTCAATATTGTGACCTTCAACCTTTCAATCAACGCAGCAGCATCCGGAGGAGCCCTCTTGCAACAGGCATGGGCAGATATCCGGCCGTCAGATGAGTTCGGTGTAAAAATCGGTAAATTTAAGACACCTTTCTCCCATGCCTATCTCACTACACTTGGAGAGACTCTCTTCCCGGTGCTTCCCACCTCACTTACATCCTCAGTAATCCTACCTTATTCCCTAAATGCAGTTACCCCGCACATAGGCACAGGTTTCGACCTCGGAGTGGAAGTGCACGGCATGGTGAAAGACAAACTCGGTTATCAAGTAGGTCTTTTCAATGGCACCGGTGCCGGCGTCAACGTTGCCAATAAGACAATAAGCGATGACTGGCATATCCCTTCCCTACTTTATGCCGCACGCCTTACTTATCAGCCTTTTGGGGTGATGCCGGCATCTCAAGGCGACCCGCGACGACTCAACAGCAACAAGATGCTCCTTGGAGTGTCCGGATCACTCAACGTGGAGAGTGAGAACGAAAGCACTAACGACTTTCGCATCGGACTGGAATGGTCTTGGATCAAAAACCGCTGGTATTTCGGAGCAGAGTTCTATTACATGAACGTGGGGTTCACAAAGCGCCAGAAGATCAATACCTCCTACAATTATTTCGGCGGTTATGGTCAAGCCGGATATTTCATCACAAAGAAATTGCAGGGGTGCCTCCGCTATGATTTCTTCGAGCGCAACTCTACGAAGAAAGGTGGATTCCTCAATATGCCTGCAATCGTAGCCAACTACTTCATCGACAGCATAAACCTCAAGCTTCAGGCGATGTATCAATACACAGGGCGTACAGGCCATGCCCGCCAGATGGACCGAGACGAGGACAATCTTGGGCTCGCCACTAGTGCTGTAACGATAATGGCTCAGTATTCCTTTTAAAGACCAATCAGACCAATTAGACCAATAAGCCCGGAGGGCTTAAATCTTGTTAACCCCCAGTGAAACTGGGGGAATATCCAAATCCCAAATTCTTCTACCCCGGAGGGGCAGTTCTAAAAAATGAAACTCAATCATATAATATTAATAATTGCCATTTTGATATGCAACTCCTCTTGCGATGAGGGTCGGATTTATCCGGACGATGCGGTCCATGCTGAAGAAGGGGGAGCAGCACATTTCTCAGGGTTTGTGACCGGAACTGACTCTTGGAGTTCCGGTTATACTCTTGCTTTGGCAGGATTTGCCGATGGCAACGAATATGCTCTGATCAGCAAAAACATTGATGCTTATGTCTCCGACGGAAGATGCGACATGACCCTCTCCGGCATTCCGGGGGATGTCAATACGATTGAACTTTGCGCGATTGACCGTCTGCGTCGCCGGGTGGCTACTTTTTTGACAGCAAACTACAATCCTCAGGCAGGAACCCTTCAGATTGACACCGAGGCAGTTGACATATCAATGTCTGCTGCCATACAGACTGAGATATTCAATACTACTTGCGCACAGTGTCATGGAGCCACCGGGCATGCGGCAGCAGGCCTTGACCTCCTAGCTGGCAATAGTTTAGGCAATCTCATCTCTGTTCCATCGCGAAAAATGCCCGGAATCGACAGAGTCTGCCCCGGAAAGAGCGGGGAAAGTGAACTTTATCTCATTCTTAGCACCAATATCTCTTCAGACTGGAATTATGACCATAGTGTGGAAGTGGTGCGCCAAGAGAAACTTGACTTGATACGCAATTGGATTGACAATCTTAATGATTAATGTTTTTATTTGCGTATCTCAATTAAAATGGCTATTTTTGTAACGAATTAAATAAAATGGAATATCATAAAACCATATATGACGGAGTAATAACTACTTACGCTCTTTTCAACGAAGGGCGTAAGGAGATGCATGCCTATTTCACGCCTACAGCCAGACTATATGCAACCACGCAGATCAACAGCATCAGAGAGGCTGTAAGAAAGTTGGCAATTGCCACGGGATTAGTCCCGGTTTTCAAGCGTTGGCTGCTCAGCGACCCCTCCAATCAAAGATCTTTGCTCCCTGACACTGATGAATGCGCGGTGTCAGTCCTTGGACAGTCTCCCTTAGATGGCACAAAGGCTTCCCTTCTCGTTCTTTTTGAGGAGGATGCGAATTTCACGAACTGCGACGGAGGATTATGGGAAGACAGTCGGGGACACATCTGGGTTGGTGACGGCTACAATGTATCTACAGGTGATTCCTTGACAATGACTGTGGCATATCTTGAGCGATTGGCAAGCCAACTCAAACTGCGTGGAGCCTCACTTAAAGACAATTGCCTGCGTACATGGTTTTTCGTAAGAGACATCGATAATAATTATCCGGGGGTAGTCCAAGGACGAAACAGTGTCTTTGCTCGGGAAGGACTTACCAGCGACTCCCATTTCATAGCCTCCACAGGCATTGAAGGACAGTGCGCAGAACCCAAACGACTTGTAGCATTCAATGCTTTTGCCGACACGAGTGTGAAACCCCGTCAGATCACATATATCTACGGCAAAACACATCTCAATCCGACTTATGAATACGGAGTGGCATTCGAACGAGCCACCGCAGTAGATTATGCCGATCGCCGGCACGTCTACATTTCCGGCACAGCAAGCATCGACAACAAAGGCCAAATTGTGGCTCCTGGCGACATAAAGGCCCAGGCTGCAAGGATGCTTGAAAATATCGGTGTGCTTCTGGCTGAAGGGGATTGCGGATGGGAGGATGTGGCACACATGACTGTCTACCTGCGCGACATTGCCGACCATACAATCATAAGCAAAATGATGGAAGAGCGATTTCCGGGAATTCCTAAAGTCATTGTCCTTGCTCCGGTATGTCGTCCGGGTTGGCTAATCGAGACCGAATGTATGGCAATTAAGAAAGCCGACTATCCTGAATATGCGGCGTACTGAGATTATAATATTTGTCTCCTCTATCATTATAATCCTTGCGATAGGATTATCTTCTTTGTTTCCTGCTGAAATATATTCATCAGCAGCATGGAAAATCCTTTGGATTGTCATCTTTGTAATGATGGCAACCGGAATAATAATGGGGCGTCTATGGCGGAATATGACCGCTTTCATCATGCACATTTCATTTCTATGCATGATAGCGGGGGGCTTCTGCAATTCTCTCTTCTCCCGCCATGGGACGCTCCATCTTTCTCCTTCGGAGACTTCCGACTATTACGTCTCTGACGAAGGGAGAAGGGAAACGCTGCCGGAGGCAGTCACTTTGCTGCAGTTTGCTCCGGAATATTATCCTGGAATGACTTTCCCAAAAGACTTCAAGTCAGATCTTCTTACCGCTTTAGGCGACACGATGCATATCTCTATGAATCATATAGGGAAGTTAGGTGACTACAGATTCTATCAGACATCGTATGATCAATCCGGAGGCACAATATTGACAGTCACTTACGACCCTATAGGAATTGCCGTCACCTATACCGGATTTCTGCTTTTTGCCTTAAGTGGACTATTCTGGTTGGGTAAGAAATATTTCAAATCCGGATGGAGGAAGAAAGGCGTTTCAGTTTTTTTTGTGCTTTTAAGTTTATATGTCGGCAGCGGAGAGGCTGCGGCAGTTCCTGCAGTGGATGCAAGAATAGCAGACTCTTTGTCAACCCGTCAAGTGCTTTTCAATGGAGAGACAGTATCTTTTACTAAATTTGCCAACAAGTTCACATATAAATTGACAGGCAGAGAAGCCGTTGGAGAATTGTCTCCGGAAATATTTGTGGCTTCACTTATCAAATACAAGGAAGATTGGAGCAAAGTGCCATTCCTTAAGATAAAAAGCAATGCTCTTAAAGAAGCTTTGAAAGTAGATGGAAAATATGTTGCAATTACCGATTTATACGATGAAAACGGGAATTATATTCCCGAAAAATTGTATAAAGGGGGGTCGGGACCGCTCGATAAGGATATTCTTATGCTCGATGAGAAAGTGGCTTTGCTGATTGATCTATGGACCGGAGAATTATTCACGCCTCTCATGCCGGATTCAGATCAACTTCGGTCAGATTTTTCGATTAAATCGGAAATTTTATATTATCACATCAATCCATTAAGGATACTTTTCATATGCGCAATCCTGTGTGTCGCAGTCATCCTCTTATCTCTGATATTAAAAAAGGATCTTAGCATCTTCCCCTTGATTTCTGTGCTTGGAATTGGTGCAATATTCGCATATGGTTGGCTTTGGTATATTTCAGAATCTGTACCATTGTCGAATACCGGGGATATAATGGAATTTGTCGGAGTATGCATGATTTTGCTTTCCGGAGCAATGGCATGGCGCAAGGAATCGAATTTACTTGTGGCTCTCGGCATGGCTGCCGCCTCATTTCTGCTTCTAGTGGCATTGCTTGGTATGAAAGACCCTGTACTTAGCCCTGTATTGCCTGTCTTGGCTTCTCCATGGCTGTCGGTGCATGTATCGCTTGTTATGCTCTCATACGCCATCTTGGGATTCACATTGCCAATTGCCATTACAGCCATCTGTATCCCGAATCAGAGAGGACGTCTTTCCTCACTGGCTCTGACACTGCTGGCTCCCGGCGTATTTCTTCTTGGAATGGGAATTATAACCGGTGCAATGTGGGCGAATGTATCTTGGGGGCGCTACTGGGCTTGGGATCCTAAAGAGACATGGTCGCTTGTAACATTCCTCCTCTATTCCATACCTCTTCACAAATATTTCAAGATGAATCGGCATCCCATATTTCTTTGCATCTATCTCATCCTCGCCTTCTCATCCGTGGTAATGACCTACTTCGGTGTCAACCTCCTCCCCTCCCTCCACGCCTACAACTAAAACAACCTTGTAGTTAACCGGACTCCTCTCCCGCTCCACCCATCACTGACAGGATCAAACCCCTTATCAATTGCGAAGCCTCCTGCCGCAGTGCGGCAGGAGGCTTCTGAATAAAAGTAGATAGATTTATTATTCTGTCAGATCGGAAGGAAGCACAGGCATCGCTCCTTTCTTGGTGCAGACAAATGCGGAAGTGCGTACGGCAATTGAATGAGCCTCAGGCACTGACTTCCCTTTGAGTATGCTGGCAATGAATGCCGCCGTGAAAGAATCACCGGCACCTACAGTATCAGCCACTTCAACCTTTGGAGTCGGCTGGAAAGACACGTTGCCCGGAGTGAACACATAACTGCCATTCACGCCACAAGTAAGGATAAGCATCTTTAGATTGTATTTCCCGAGAAGAATCCAGCACTTATCCTGAAGATCGATTCCGGGATAACCGAACATACGGCTTACAGTCACAAGTTCCTCATCATTAATCTTAAGGATATTGCAACGCTCCATTGATTTGCAAAGTATCTCCTTGGTATAGAAACCCTGACGGAGGTTAACGTCAAACACCACCAGAGAGTCTTCACTCTGAGGCATGGCATCAAGAAACTTGTTGATTGTCTCTCGTGACACTACGTTCCGCTGTGCCAAAGATCCGAAGCAAACTGCCTTTGTCTCCTTAGCCAAACCTTCGAGAGCCTCATTGAAGGGAATATTGTCCCATGCTACATTCTCCTTTATGTCATACATAGGGATACCTGCCTCATCAAGTTCAACCTGCACTGTGCCTGTAGGATATGGCACTATAGAGATAAGCTGGTTAAGTCCCTTAGATGTAAGATTGTCGAGAATTTCCTTGCCGAGATGATCGTCGCCTACTGCGCTGACCACACAGCTTGGAAGTCCGAACTGCGACACATGATATGCAAAGTTTGCGGGAGCACCGCCGATTTTCTTTCCTTCCGGAAGGATGTCCCACAGGGCCTCACCCATTCCTACTACAAAGTCTTTCATGTTATATTTTTTAATTGTTTAACCAGTTTAGGAGTTTAAGCATTCTTAATCTTAAGCGTATAGAACGCTAGATAGATCACGCCAAGTGTCATTACGGCTACTGCCCCTGCCACTCCTACGGCATCCTGGGCGAAGCCCATGCAGAGTGGGAACACAGTGCCTCCGAAAAGACC
This sequence comes from uncultured Porphyromonadaceae bacterium, assembly GCA_947176285.1. Taxonomy (GTDB): domain Bacteria; phylum Bacteroidota; class Bacteroidia; order Bacteroidales; family Muribaculaceae; genus Lepagella. The sequence goes on along the minus strand of CAMWQF010000059.1, from coordinate 1,357 downwards.
CATGATCATAAGTCCTGACACCTCATTCTTCTCCTTCGGCTGGCGGTTGAGAGCCTGCGCAAACACGACACTGAAGATATTCGAGTTGCCAAAGCCGATGCATGCGATAGCCGCAAGCACAAGGAACTGCGAGGAAGCAATGAAGAGACCGATCATACCGAGCAGCATACAGAATACACTGAAGGCGAAGAAAGACTTGGCAGACATCTTTGCGAGTATGAAAGATCCGAGCAGACAGCCGCCGGTGCGGAAATAGAAATATATCTGTGTGCCTATCACTGCGTCTTCCACGCTGAGTCCAAAGCGTTCGGTAAGGATCTGCGGGGCAAAAGTATTGGTGCCTACGTCAATGCCCACATGACACATAATGCCAAGGAAGCAGAGCAATACAAAAGGTATGCGGAGGAGAACCACACACTCCTTGAACCCGGTCACCTTGTCAGGCTGCTCTTCAGTAATAGGAGTGGCTCCAAGGGCTGCTATGGAAAGGAGGCAGACAGCAGCGAAGATGGGGAATACAACCCTCCATTCAAGTCCGAAGGTAGGCATCAGCATTGCTGCGCCCCATGCCATAAGATAGGGAGCGAGAAGCGAAGCAAGAGCCTTTACAAACTGGCCGAAAGTAAGTGTCGATGCCAAGCGATCGGGGTTGATGAGTCCTGACACAAGAGGATTAAGAGAAGTCTGCATCACTGCGTTGCCGATACCCAGAAGAGAGAATGCTATCAACATCGTGTAATATCCGGTATGGAACATCGGTATCACAAGGGATACCAGCGTAAGGATAAGAGACAGAAGAACTGTCTTCTTACGCCCTATCTTGTTCATAAGTATGCCCGTAGGCACAGAGAAGATCAGAAACCAGAAGAAAACGAGTGAAGGAATGAAACCTGCCTCTGCCCCTGAGAGATTGAGGTCGGCTTTCACAAAGTTGGTTGCTGAGCCTACGAGGTCGACGAAACCCATCGAGAAGAAGCAGAGCATTACAGGGATGATCTGCATCAAGAATGACTTGCGGTCGGTTGCTATTGATTGTGCCATATTTTGTATGCTAATTAGTTTCTCAGTGAATAAATCTTAAGATTGCTGATTTTTGCCTTTCCTCCTGTAGAGGAAACAGACAATGTGCTGTAAGGTTCAACAGGGAACACGAGATTCGTCATTACGAACTGCCCGCTGTTGCCAAACACCTCAATGCTTGACTTGTCGACGAAGATACGGAGCGAGATCCTGCCGTTGTTCTCAAATGTTGGAGAGACTGTCACAGCGGGGAAGTTCTCACTGAAGTCTACAATTCCACTTTCCCGACGGTCAAACGACAAGGTATGCTTTTCTGAATCATATACCATATCCACCT
>CAMWQF010000058.1 GCA_947176285.1 uncultured Porphyromonadaceae bacterium | reverse complement strand
GAATAGAAGAGGGATGGAAGCAAGCGCTAAGAGGGGAATTTGAGAAGCCATATTTCGTAAATCTGACGAATGCAGTACGCAGGGAATATGGAGATCCTCGAGTTAAGGTTTATCCGCCGGCAGGAAAAATATTTGCAGCTTTTGACAATTCTGCATTTGCCAACACAAAAGTTGTGATAATCGGTCAGGACCCATATCATGGCCCCGGGCAGGCGAATGGACTCGCATTCTCTGTGAATCCCGGCATAGACATTCCCCCATCCCTAAAAAATATCTTTAAGGAAATAAATGCGGATACAGGAGCTCCTATCCCAACAAGCGGAGATCTAACGCGTTGGGCTCAACAAGGAGTTCTCTTGCTGAATGCGACTCTCACCGTAAGAGAACACCAGCCAAGATCGCATGCGAATCTTGGCTGGAGCGAATTTACAGATGCCGCTGTCCGCGCCATCAATGAGCAAGGAGATCATGTGGTGTTTATGCTATGGGGTGCTGATGCCATACGGAAAGGGAGCATGATCGACCGGAGTAGGCATTTAGTGCTTACCGCACCGCACCCTTCCCCACTTTCAGCCTCACGAGGATTCTTTGGATGCCGTCATTTTTCACAAGCAAATGCCTGGCTCGAGAGGATAGGGAAGCCTCCTATTGTGTGGTAATGCATTAAATCCACAATTCATAAGAAACTATAGGAGATGAATATTGAGGGCAGCACAGGCTTTGATTTGGTCGGCAGGCCAGATGGACGCCTGAACTTCACCAATATGAGCTTTCTGCAGAAGATACATGCACAGACGGCTCTGCCCGATGCCACCTCCAATAGAGTATGGGAGTTCACCTTCAAGGAGAGCTTTATGGAAGTCGTAGTTTTCCCTTTCTTCGCAACCACGCTCTTTGAGTTGCGCTTTAAGAGACTCCGGACTTACACGAATGCCCATGGAAGAGAGTTCAAAGCCACTTTCAAGAATAGGATTCCAGAGAATCAAATCTCCATTGAGTCCTAAATATCCATCCTCATTTGGAGTAATCCAATCATCATAGTCAGGAGCTCGTCCATCATGAGGTTTTCCATCAGTGAGAGGGGCACCTATGCCAATGATGAAAACGGCACCAAATTCTTTAGCAGCCTCGTTTTCCCTTTCCTTTGGAGTTAGATCCGGGTATTTATCAAGAAGTTCTTGGGAATGAATAAAAGTCACTTCATCGGGAAGCCAAGGAGTGATATGAGGAAAACGTTCATAGATTTGGGCTTCAACTTTTTTTACAGCGGCATAGATTTTGCGAACCGTATTCTTGAGATAGTCGAGATTTCGGTCTTCTTTACGTATTGACTTTTCCCAATCCCATTGATCCACATAGAGAGAATGAAGATTGTCAAGATCCTCGAAAGTGCGAATAGCATTCATATCAGTGTAAAGGCCATAACCCGGAGCTATATCGTATGCACCAAGTTTCATGCGCTTCCACTTTGCAAGAGAATGGACCACTTCAGCCTTCTTTGCGCCCATAGCATCTATAGAGAAACTTACGGGGTGTTCTACACCGTTGAGGTCGTCGTTGATTCCGGTGCCTGAAAGCACAAAAAGAGGAGCCGTAACTCGGCGAAGGTTAAGGGCTTTTGCAAGTTCCTTTTGAAAGGAATCCTTGATGAGCTGGATGGCAACTTCTGTAGTCTCAGGGAGAAGTTTTAGGGTATATTTCTTTGGAAGAGTGAGCATATTGCTGATTAATTTATTAGTAAGTATTCATCATGCATAATTCATAATGCATTATAGATTTAAGGGCAAGCGAAACGTGATTCACTTTATTCTTCTGAGGATTTGCGTCGAGAATCTTGTTTTGAAATAGGGAGAGGATTGGATGTGATCTCAAGGTATTTCTCACGATTACGAGCGAGATCGATACCTTGATAAATTGCCTGGCGCATAGAAGTTGGATCAGCCTCATATTTGCCGGCAATATTGTAGCCGGTGCCATGGTCAGGGCTTGTGCGGACATATTTCAGCCCTGCAGTGTAATTCACTCCATATTCTCTTGCAAGAGCCTTGAAAGGAGCGAGACCTTGGTCATGATACATTGCCACGATACCATCATACTTCAAAAATTCATTAGTCCCGAAGAACCCATCAGCGGCAAAAGGACCGAACGCAAGCACCCCTTCAGCTACACATTCAGAGATAGCGGGAATTATTTCCTTAATCTCCTCATCACCAAGCAAACCATTATCACCATTGTGGGGATTAAGAGAAAGGACAGCAATCCTTGGCTTGTCCATCCGAAAGTCTTGCTTTAGTGCAGCGTCAAGATTTTTGACAGTGTTCATGACAGCCTGCTTTGTGATAGCCTCAGGCACGTCGCGCAAAGCTTTATGCGTTGTGACAAGAGCCACCCTGATTTCATCATCAAAAAGAATCATCGTAGCATTCTTGCTGTCTTCGGCAAGGCGCTGAGCAAGGAATTCGGTATGACCGGGGAATGGGAAATTTTCGCTAAAAATAGTCTTTTTATTGATTGGGGCGGTGACAAGCAGATCAATTTCTCCTGCTTCAAGAGCATTGCAAGCAGCATCCAGAGCAGCCACTGCAGCCTCACCTGCTTCTTGAGATGGATGTCCTGGAGTCAGTTCCATCCCTCTTGGACACACGTCGACCACATTGACACGCCCAGCCTGAGCATCCGAGACTTTACGCATAGGAGCAAAGCGGAATGTCTCAGTCCCCATTTCTTTTCTGATCTGGTTTAATATTTCTGGACTTCCGAAAATTATCGGAGTGAATAGATCGAGGATTCCCTCTTCGTCGAGAGCCTTTATAATGACTTCATATCCTATTCCATTGAAGTCTCCATGGGTAATACCCACTCTAATAGGGTTGTGCATAATAAAATTTATTTTTTTGCTGCCAACATACCGCAAGCAGCGTCGATATCTTCGCCACGCGAAGCTCGTATAGTTGCAGTAATGCCGTGATCATTAAGAATATTACGAAACATTTGCATCCTGTCGTCGGAAGCCGGAGACAGGTCAACACCGGGAATTTTGTGAAAACGGATGAGATTGACTCTGCAATCAAGATTTCCAATGAGTTTAATGAGCATATTAGCATGAGCCACATCATCATTGACACCGCGCCACATAATATATTCAAACGACAAGCGACGCTGAGCGGAGAAATCATACGATTCCAACAACTTAATGACAGACTGTATAGGGAAAGCCTTCTGAGCCGGCATCATAGATTCTCTTTGAGGAATATCAGCGGTGTGAATGCTTATAGCCACATGAACATTTGTCTTTTCAAGTAGATCCTTAAGTTGCGGAAGTTTCCCTACTGTAGAGACAGTGATCCTTTTAGGGCTCCATCCAAGTCCCCAAGGAGCCGTAAGAATTTCTATTGCCTTAAGGACTTCGGGGAAATTATCGAGTGGCTCACCCATACCCATAAAAACTATATTGGTGAGTTCTCCTTGTTCGCTACCGCCGGTCTTGTTCTGACGAATCGGCATTGAAAGAATCTGATTCATAATCTGAGCTGCTGTGAGGTTAGATTTGAAACCGAGTTTTCCGGTAGCACAGAAATAGCAATTCATCTTGCATCCGCATTGCGAACTGACACATAGAGTAGATCTGTCTTTATCGGGAATCATTACCGACTCAACACGATTACCATTGCCAACATCAAAAAGATATTTCACAGTTCCATCTTGCGACTTAGAAGCCTTAACCGGTTTATTACGTCCGATTTGAAAGTTTTCTGCAAGCCAAGCCTGATTCTTTTTAGATATATTAGCCATCTGATCAAAAGACGTGACGCGCTTGGAATAAAGCCAGTCAGCGAGTTGTTTAGCCACGAATCGGGGCATACCACCTTGCTTCGCGACGCCTTCTAGATCATGGAGAGTCATTCCGATAAGGGATGGATTCATATTTTTTAGATTTAAGTGTAAATAAAGGAGGGAGGTGGGAGAATAGAAGTTTAAAAGAAAGAAGGGTCATCGCCCGGATGGGGATGACCCTCGATATTCGGGGAGGTATTTGATCTTTACAAAATACACTGCTTATTCTCCACCTTCGAATTTGTAGCTCTTGTTGACGAGTTTATCACCGCCACGAAGCATCTGATCAAAGTTGGGATTTACGAGTTGGAAATACTGTTGCTCGTAGTTAGACTCATTGTAAGGAAGATCAGCCTTTACATTTCCATTAACTACGAAAGCATAAACTCCATCCTCGCCGGGGATAACCACGAGTTTCTTGTCAGCCTTAGATCCGGCAATCTGCCCAAGCACCTTAGCATCGTTTACACCCATGCCACGACCGAGGCGGAATTCAGTCAACTGACGTGGCTCTACACCCATAGCCTTAGCAACAGCTTCGAGGTTTTTGCCACCTTTCTGATATTCAGCAACGAGATCCTTGCCTGCTTTCTGGCGACGCACCTTGTTGGTGAGATAGTTTTTCACATCTGCATTAGTGGTAGGCACATACTCATCATACTCAGCATCTACAGCGACAGCATAAAGCATGGGAGCAGAGGCATCTTTAGACTCATAAATGTGGCTCACCTGACCGGGTTTTCCGTCGATCATAGCCCAGCGGACCACTTGACGGCTATCCGGGAAGAACTGATTGTAGCCTGCCATACGCGGAACAGCGGGAGTGGACTGAGTGAACTGGAAAGTCTGGACATTATAGCCGGCTTCAGCAGCATTCTTGGTGAAAAGTTCAGCAGTATTGTTCTTTTCAAGATACTTTTCAAACTTCGCCATCTCATCTTCCACAGTCTTAGCTGAAGGATTGAGTTGATAATTGTATTCTTCAAATTCCACAACCTCAACAGGAGCATTCTGCTTAACGACCTTAGCGAGCACAGCACCCTGAGGAGAATTCATGATAGCAACATATTTGCCGCCAGCCTGACGCAAAGTGTCTAGTTGAGAAGCAGCGAGAGCACCTGTGGGACCATCCTCTGCGAAGAGAGGGATCCATTGTTCTTTCTGAGCGTAAACGCTATCAGCCGAGAATACAGTGTTAATGCTGTCGATAGCAAGACCTGAGTTAAGGCGGGAAGCCACCTTAGCAGGGAGAGCCTCACCAGCCACCTGGACGATATTTATCTGAATAGAGTCAACTTCATAAGAGCGCTTGCCCATCTTAACGATATCAAAACCGCGAAGATTCTCAGTTACCAGGCTAACTTCTCCGGCTTTAGCCTCACTTACGAAATTCTTAACCGGACCGTTGCGAAGGTCGGAAGTGCGCACATTGCTACGAGTCATCACAACGCCTTCCTTTTTAATATTCGCTGGAAGTCCATTGGCAGCAGAATCATTTAGAGCCTTGAGAGTATTCTGAGCGAGTTCCTTTGCCGCAGCGCGGTCAGCATCAGAAGTAGCGATGTTGATAGCGATGAAAGACACTTCCTTTGTAGGTTCGTTGACCTTGAAGTAAGACTTTTCTTCATTATAAGCAGCGTTGATTTCAGAATCGGAAACCGGATATTTCTTCTCATCAATAGCGCCGTAAGGACGGAAAGCGAGAGAAACATTGTTAGTAGCAACGTAGTCGTTGTAAAGCGCTTTCTTATCAAGGTCGTTTGCCTTGACAGTACCAACTACGAGTTGCTGATACTTCTGACGTTTGATAAGCTGCTTAGTTTGCTCTTCCATAGCCACCCAAGCATTCTGGAAAGGCTTAGCCTGCTGCTCTGACATGCCGTTACGCCCCGGGTTGAAGATTATCTCGTAAGCCTGAGCAGGAGTCTGGACGCTAAATCCGGAAGCGTTGAGTTGCTGTATAATGTTGCTCATATCCTCGCGGTTGATAGGATTGTCGAGGACAAAGAAGCGAAGTTGCTCCGGGCTTGACTCGATACCTGCATTCTTGACAGCATCGTCGAGCAAGCGCTCTCCGATAAGCTGATCAACAGCCATCTGAGCGAGCATCTGAGCGTCAAAATTAGCATACTGTTGAGGATTAGTCTGCTTAAGCTGCTCAAGCTGACGATTGAGTTCCTCACGTTTGCGTTGATATTCGGTATAGTCGATCTTTTTGCCGCCGATTTTAGCCACTGTAGTAGTGTCGCCGAAGAGATTGCGGCTGTTGGTGAGTGCGTCACCCACGATGAAAGCGAGAAGCGCCACGCCGATAACCACGATCAGCATGACTGATTTGCTTCTGATTTTCTCTAATGTTGCCATTCTGAAATTATACTGTAAGTAGTTGATTAATACAAAAGAAGAGCCTCCAGACAAATATATCTGGAAGTCATCGGTGCTTAAATGTGCCGATTTTACGTGCAAAGTTAATAAAAATTTTTCAAAAAATCAGAATTTTAGGAGATAATTTTGATTATAATTAGATTTGAGAATTGAGAATTGGGATTTTTGGATTTGAATTTTGCATTTGGAATTTGATTTTTGGGCTTTGAGGCTGACTGATACGGCATATGGGGATTATTGATTATTAAGGTATTTATGGGGCAATATGGCAATGTTGAGGAGGGAGTCTTAAGGAAATATGGAGAAATGGGAAGATATATTCAACTTTTTTTAAACTATTTTGTAATAATATTATGATAACCCCAAAATGAAAACACAAAACAAGAACACTTAAACTATATTCTACATGAAAAAGACACTATTATTTATATTCGCCGCAGCCGCAGCCAGTAGCGTCATGGCACAGGGAGCAGTCAGCCTTGACAGTTGCCGCCACATGGCCCTACATAATAATAAAGCCATACGCATAGCTGAGGAGAATATACGCGGAGCAGGTTACACCCGCGATGCAGCTAAGGCTGCGTATCTTCCCGGGATAGATTTTTCCGGAGGCTATGTCCACAACCAGAATCAAATAGCACTGCTTGGCGAAGATGCGAAATTGCCAACCATGACCTTCGACCCGAAGACCATGGGGTATAACTACAACATACTGATGGGCCCCGATGGCAAGCCGGTAACCAACCCTGCAAATGGGCAGCCAATCCCAACTGAAGTAGCTGTGATTCCGAAAGAGGCAATGAAATATGACACCCGCAATGTGTTTTTCGGAGCATTTACCCTGACCCAACCAATATTTTTGGGCGGATCCATACGTGCCCTAAATCAAATAGCAAAACATGGGGAAAGCATAGCCCGATCACTTAAAGATGTGGCAGAACAGGATGTGTTGCTGAGTGTAGATGAAGCATATTGGCAAGTGGTATCTCTTGTAGAGAAACGCAACCTTGCCCAAAGTTTCGTGAATCTTGTAGACTCTCTCCGTCAAAGCGTCATCGACATGAAAGAAGAAGGGGTAGCGACTAAATCAGATGTGCTGAATGTAGAAGTAAAATACAATGAAGCATGCATCATGCTGACAAAAGTGGAGAATGGACTATCCCTTTCCCGCATGGCACTCGCACAGATATGCGGACTTCCGGTAGACACAGAGATGACGCTTTCAGACGAAGCCTCAGAAAATCTGGAGGCAGATATGACCATTCCGAGCACCAACATGCAAGACGTGTATGCGCAACGTTCAGATCTTGAAGTGCTTCGCAAGGGTATCGACCTTATGAAGAGCAAGGAAAACCTCTCGCTCTCTGCCATGCTTCCTAAAATAGCAGCCTTTGGAGCATATTCATTCTCCAATCCAAATGTGATTGATGGATTTGAGAAGAAATTTGGAGGAGGTTTCTCAGTAGGGGCTATGCTTACAGTTCCTCTATGGCACTGGGGTGGCAACTACAACAAATATCGAGCAGCAAAATCCCAGACAGCAGCCCAGAAACTCCTATTGGAAGATATGGAAGAGAAAGTAAGCCTGCAGGTGAGCCAAGCGGAATACAGCTACAACGAAGCCTTCAAGACATATTCAATGACGCAGACCAACATGAAGAATGCGGAAGAAAACCTTCAGAATGCAAAGTACGCATTTAAAGAAGGAGTCCTGACGACGGATGATGTGCTTGGCGCACAGACAGCGTGGCTAAAAGCAAAATCAGAAGTGATCGATGCCCAGATAGGAATACGTCTTTGCCACACATACCTGAGCAAAGTGACAGGAACACTTAGATAATTTCGAATGTCGAATTTAGAATTTTAATTATTATCAAGCCCGGTCAAACTTTTAATTCTGCAACAACCGTCATTCTTGAATATTCTAAATTCTAAATTCCAAGTAAAAATCTAAATTTTAAATTCAAAATTCTAAATTCAAAATTATTATGGAACAGCATACCAATTACACACCCGCTCCGGATCCAACAGAAGTGAGCGCAAAAGAGAAGTCATTAATATTCACCATCGTGATAGTTTTGCTGATCGTAGCAGCGATGGCTGTAGTAGGATTCATTTTCATCAAACCGGCTCCTGACACCATCCAGGGCATGGGAGAATCAACCGAAGTAAGGATATCGGGAAAACTACCGGGGCGTGTAGCAAAATTATATGTAGAAGAAGGTCAGAGAGTGAAGGCCGGCGACACCCTTGTGCATATTCATTCATCGCTTGTAGAAGCACGTTTAGCTCAGGCAGAAGCAATGGAGGCTGCGTCAAAAGCCACCGATCGCAAAGTAGATGCCGGAACTCGCAAGCAGATCATAAACTCTGCGCGCGACGTGATGAATCAAGCCTCTGCAGCAACAGGGATAGCCAAGAAGACCTACGACCGTATGGAAAACCTCTTTGTAAAAGGAGTAGTGAGCGAGCAAAAACGCGATGAAGCCAAGGCAGCCTATGAAGCAGCCAAAGCAGGAGAAGCCGCAGCCCGCAGCCAATATGAACTTGCACTTGCAGGCCCGCAGGCAGAAGACAAGGCAGCTGCAGCCTCTATGGTGAAAGTAGCGCAGGGTGGTGTAGAAGAAGTAGGTGCACTTCTTGAAGACCAGTATCTTCTTGCTCCGGCAGATGGAGTGATCACTGTAGTCTACCCAAATGTAAGCGAACTTGTGGCTACCGGGGCTCCAATCATGAACCTTCAGAAAGATGATGACCACGCAGTATTCAATGTGCGCGAAACATTGCTCAAAGACATTTCCGAAGGGACAAAAATCCGCGTAAAGATTCCGGCACTTGACAAAGAAGAAGTGATGACCGTGTTCTATATACGCGATCTTGGCACGTATGCAAACTGGCAGGCTACCAAGTCGACCGGCGACTATGATGCACGCACTTTCCAAATCAAGGCAAAACCGGAAAATAAGATTGAGAACTTCCGTCCCGGCATGAGCGTAGTCTATCTTGGAGTAGAAAAATAAAGAGTAGAAGATATGAGTGGATTCAAGCAAATATTCAAGCGGTCGGTGATACAACTGACCGGGCGCCCTATCTACTGGGTAGCCATGTTTGTTCTGCCCCTCTTTCTGATGCTGATGCTCACCAACATGATGGAGTCAGGCTTGCCCGACAAGGTGCCGGCATCCATCGTAGACAAGGACGGAACAGCCCTATCGAGGGAAATCACCCAAAACTTGGGGTCAATGCAAATGGTGGATCTCGTGGACCAGAGCAATTCCTATACGGAGGCTCGCCACAAGATGCAGGAAGGAGCAATCTTCGGCTTTTTCATGATTCCGGAGGACTTCGAACAAGACCTTCTCTCAGGAAAGAATCCAACGATCACTTTCTATACCAACATGACCTATTTCGTGCCGGCATCATTGCTTTTCAAGTCTTTTAAGACCACTGCGTTGATGTCTAAAGCGGGAATCATGCTCAATGTTGCTGAGACTGCAGGGTTGTCGCCAGATGAAGTAGTGCCGATGATGCAGCCTATCAATATAGTGAACAGAGGTCTTGGAAATCCGGGTCTAAACTATGCGATATACTTGTGCAACTCGTTTGTACCCTGTGTATTCCAGCTTATGATAATGCTGATGGTGTGCTTCTCGCTTGGTGAGGAAATCAAGTACGGCACATCTCCGAGACTTCTGCAAATGGCAAACGGCAATATATGCAAGGCAATTGTTGCAAAGATTTTGCCACAGACAATCGGCTGGTGGATCATGATTCTTTTCATGGAAAGCTGGCTATACTTCTGGCAAGGATATCCTATGCATGGAAGCTGGTGGTGGTTTACGATATCAGAACTGATGTATGTAGTAGCATGCCAATGCATGGCAGTATTCTTCTTCGGAGTCTTGCCCAACCTGCGTTTCAGCCTTTCGGTTTGTTCACTATTGGGAATCCTCAGTTTCTCTCTTGCAGCATTCTCCTTCCCGGTGGAAAGCATGTATGGATCAATGGCGATATTCAGTTGGCTGATGCCTATTAGATATAACTTCCTTATCTATATCGACCAGGCACTCAACGGTATTGACATTTGGTATTCACGTTGGTGGTATGTAGCATATGTAGTTTACATGCTGTTGCCCTTCACCTTGATGTGGAGAATCAAGAAAGAATTTGAGAGACCGGTTTATATACCTTAATGCTTAATGCATAATTCATAATACTTATTTTGATATGCAATAAAAGTAATTTTGCATTATGAATTATGCAGACTATTAAGAACTATGCATTTTGCATTATGAATTGACACAGACTATTAAGAACCATGCATTTTGCATTATGAATTGAAAAAAGATGGGAATATTTATAAAATCATATATAAAGGAACTGAAGCTGATGACTTCGGATATCGGCATCATTCTCTTCCTGATGTTTCTCCCGCTTGCATACCCTATCATATATTCCTTAATATATAATCCGGAACAGGTAAGAGACGTGAGAATGGTGGTTGTGGATCATGACCGTTCGTCACTTTCGAGGGAACTTGTCAGGAATCTTGATGCCACTCAGGAGATCCGCATCATCGGCTATGCAGCCGACCTTGGGGAAGGAAAGAAGGCTATGAACAGCCACAAATGCTACGGCATTCTTGAAATTCCTGAAGGATTTGAGAAGAAAGTGGGTCGTGGAGAATCCTCTCCGGCTGTGATCTACTCGGAGATGAGCCTGTTGTTGCGCTATAGAGGATTTTTGGTGGCGAGTACGAATGTGGCTCAGGCCATGGGAGCAGAGATATTGAATGAAAAAATCAGCGAGAGCATACCATTGGCGGAAACTCTCGTCTCGGGCGATCCTCTAAGTGTAGAGAATATCTCTATGGGCAATATTGAATCAGGATTTGACTCCTTCATTATGCCGGGCGTATTGGTGCTTATACTTCAGCAGTGTCTAATTCTGGCGATTGGGATGACCGGAGGTGCCAAGAGAGAAAAGCCATGGCTTTACTCGGACATTGACAAGGCCACGACATGGGGCACTATCAAGTCTATGTCGGGAGCAGGACTTGCCTATATCACAGTAATAATGTTGGCATGTATCTACATGCTTCACTATGTGCCGATGATGTTCCGATTCCCTATGGCGGGAAATCCATGGGAGATCCAGGTGTTTATCCTTCCAATGGTGATAGCATCGATCGCATTGGGATTCTGTTTCCAAGCATTCTGCAGAGAGAGGGAATCAGTATTTGTGATCTGGGTAGTGACATCTGTAGCGTTCCTATTCCTCTCGGGATTGACATGGCCTCGCTATGCAATGGGCACGGTATGGCAT
>CAMWQF010000057.1 GCA_947176285.1 uncultured Porphyromonadaceae bacterium | reverse complement strand
AAATCGGGGTACGTGCAGTATATACAGACGAAGAAGGCAGAAAGACCTATTCGAACATAGTAAATTCTGATGGCACTGTCAACGGCGACGTATCTGGCATCCAGTCTTCAATTGAAAACAAACATGCAGAAAAATGGTATAACCTTCAGGGTGTAGAAGTATCTAATCCGGCTCCGGGCTCAACCTACATCCGCAAGCAGGGAGATAAGACAACCAAGATTTTCGTGAAATAATCCAACATTATCCAACGGAAATCAACCGTCGATATTTTCCTCAACACTGTAAACTTTATCCTCCCATCCGGTATATAATATTGGATGGGAGGATTTTCATATCTAAGGAATAACGATCTATGAAAAGTGGAATTCGGATAAAAATTTAATCACTAAGAAAGCAAGTATGACGAAAGAATATTATGATGGAACGTTTTACCTTCGACAAGCCGGCTGACGCATAACATTGGAAGGCGAGGAATAGATCGGAACGCTCCTTTTGGACTCATAAAAAATGGGGCTCAAAAGATGTAGTTAGCTTTCCTATAGCATATATAGGAATGATGTTGATAAGGCGCAGCCCCTCTGAATCCTCATATCTAAGTTGACCGAAATTCTCCAGAGAAGTCCTTATTCCAACCGTCAAATGCTTTTTCTGCATGAAGAGACGGAGGCTTTTCATCTTTCCGCTGGTGCCTGACTTCACTTCTATCGGAAGCACTTTCATATCATAAGGTATAACATAATCCACTTCCGATGTGGCTCCGTTTGATAGGTTTTCCCAATAAAATAATTCATATTTGTGACGGAAATCGGCAACTTTGACCAGTTCCCATCCTACCGAAAGTTCTGCCAATTTCCCCTTATTTATAAGTTCTTCCTCCGTTCCTACCAAAATCAGTTCATTGACATTCTGTGCTCCTCCGAAGTCGAGGTTAAGGATACTCAGTAGAAGTCCGCTGTCAAGGAATATGTACTTGGTAAATTTCTCATTTACCTCGGCTCCCAATGGGAGTCCATTGGCGGCTGTATGGCGTACCGGCTTAATGATCCCAGCATCGGATAGAAGACCTAAGGCCGTCTTTACGTCTTCAATAGAGTAGCCACCATTAACTTTACTATAGACAAACTTTCCTCCAATTTGTGCGACTACACTTTGAAGTGTATTGCGCAGCAGTTCCGGACTTACCTTTGCAGCATATTTGGAGAAGTCATCATAGTAGGATTGCTGGATGTCGGCAAGTTCCTCCATACAGTTCCGGTAGTCGCCTGTTTCAACCCAGGCCTTTACGCTTGCGGGCATCCCTCCGACCAAAAGAAATGTGCGGTATACTTTTACGAACTCCTCATGCAATGCGGCAAACAAAGGTTGTTCCGGTGATGCAGTCTTTATAGCCTCATTCCATTTCTCTTTCCCGATGGCATCAAGGAATTCCTCATTAGCCATAGGATACATAAATATGGAGCTTACCCTTCCCACTCCATAAGAGGGAAGTTTCTTCAATGCGAATTCCAGCAATGACCCTGCTGCTACTACGTGCAGAGCCGGCATCTGCTCCTTAAAAGCCCAAAGTGATTTCAGAGCATGAAATATATCATTTCTTTACAGAGATAAGGATTGTGATGCAAATTTAAGTATAAATACATGAATTTACAAATAATTATAATAATTTTTCAAAAAAATCAAGAGGAATAACTGATACTTTCTCAGAAAAATCAAGAGTTATAACTGATACTTTCTCAGAAAAATCAAGATGAATAAGAGAGTATTGCTTCCGCTATGTACATGCTTTAAGTATGATTGGGATGGGCGTTTCACCTGCGACAAACCAGCTGACGCATACATTTGATGGCTATGGAAAAGATAGGATTTAGAGTGATGGACATAAGATTGTAGAAAAATATTAAGGTTGCTGTTTACTTTAGGATTGCTTTTGGTATAAATAAACAACAACGATTTACGATCAATATTTGCTTCGCGTCGTGAGTGTAATCAGTACTAAACAATTAAAAGAATTATGAAGATCTTAAATTTATTCAAGATGAGCGTTCAGCCGATTGAGGGCAGCGATGCCTCCATGACTATGCCACAACCAGAGAAAAATAAAATTAATCACGCTTCAAATACCAATCAATCGATTGAAGACAAGCATACCGAATATGATAAGGTGAGGGTGCATAATCTTATCATTCTTGATGAGAGCGGATCTATGCAGTCGATCTATTATCCTGCTTTGACCGGATTAAATGAGACTTTACAGACCATCCGAGAGGCTCAGAAAGAGCATGCAGATCAGGAGCATTTCGTGAATCTCGTAACATTTGACACCAGCCACTACAACAAGATATATCACAACACCCCCGCTGATAAAGCCATAGATATCATCGGAGAACAATACCGACCATACGGGGGCACCCCTCTTTACGATGCTATGGGAAGATCTATCAATGAGTTGCGAAAGAAAGTAACGAAAGAAGATATCGTTTTAGTAACTGTGATCACCGATGGATATGAGAATGCCTCTTGCGAATATGACGGCAAAGCCATAAAGAGTCTTGTGGAGGAAATGAGGAAAACTGGATGGGTGTTCACTTACATTGGAGCAAATCAGGATGTTGAGGCAGTTGCTGAGTCTATGGCAATCAACAACAAGATGGCTTTCTCAGCAAGTTTTGCAGGAACGACGGCGATGTTTGAGAAGGAAAACCTGTCAAGAAAAAGATTCTTCGGCAAGATCAAGAAAGGAGTCAAGAGTTCCGATCTTGATGATGGTTACTTCGATTCAGAGGATGAAGTCGCTCCTTATTGATAATTGTAATCCGGATTTCTGCCGCAAGGGCTAGAATCCGGATTCATTATTAAAAAATAAATGGGAAAAGGAATATAAAACAGAAAACTTATTCAAAAAATAAACACCTGTAATATATTTCGCCATTCAATAATTTTGATTAAATTTGCGAAATAAAAGATCTTTTAGATGGCAATCGACTATAATGAAATAGTGCACCTGAATTTTGAAGGGTTGAAACAACCTTTCATAAATTTCTTGCGCAAGAATTTTAAGATCGATTACGATGACATAATGGATATCTATGTCAACGTATGGATTGACGTGCGCGATAATATCCGGAACGGAAAGACAGAAAAAGTGAAAAGCTGGAGATCATATATCTTCAACTTAGGATGGAAACAGGCATGCAACTTCGCTACCATAAAACGTCATATTCCTTCCTTCGACGATGAGAATTTCGACCGTGAAGAGTTTGAAAAAGAGTATATGGAGCAGCAAGAAGCTGAGAAATCAATTTACAATGATCCTGACCTTAAGTCAGTTCTCGCCGCAGAACTCAGTTATATCCCCGATCCATGCAACCAGATACTCAGGATGTATTATTTCGATGATTTTTCCATGAAGGAAATTGCCGATTCCATGAACTACAGTGACGCAAGAAGCGCAAACGTAATCAAAAACCGCTGCAGGGATAAAATAAAACAAAGAGTGTTGAACGCAGTCCGCCGTCTCGGCATCCTGGAATAAAGCCTACTGATCATGAAAGAGAAAGATTTAGAAAAATGCCTTGACAATCTCATAATTAAGGGATTGATTCAGGAAGCCGAACAGGATAACGCTGAGTTCGAAACAGCGATGCGCAATATGAGCGACGAAGATTTCCTTTCCCTCATCTACGACACCGAAGAAAAGCCACAAATTGCGGCATGGGAAATGAAACGTGATACAGTATTGAATGACAATTTCGTTATGAGCGAAAGTCATCATGTTGCTAATAGAATGAGTAACATTGCTTTCGGCGCAGCGTATGATTGGGATGAATTGGATGAAGAACCGGCTATAGCACCTCATACTGAAATACCGGCTACACGACAGAAAAACTGGAAGATCTGGGCAGGAGCAATAGCGTCAGTGGCTGCCATTCTACTGATTATTTTTATTCCCGTCTCCCGAAGCATAAACACCCGGCTTTGTGATAGTGCTCTGCTTGCAAGCGAAGCGTATACTACTCATTCAAGAGGATTAGAGATTTCATCAATGCAAAAGGATGAAGTCGAGGACATACTTCCGAAACTTGAAAAGCAGTATTCCGTTTCAAAGCATTCACACAATGGAATTCTATATGAACAAGCACCTGAGACAGAGAATTCCGACTATTATCTTGATAATTTCAACACTCAGGAAGCGGGGATGGATCTTGTGAAGGCATACCTGAAACTTGGAATGAAAGATAAGGCGGTTGAAGTGCTAAAAGAACTGGCTGAAAGTGATGCTGACCCTGACTTCATAGATTATTGCAAAAAAATGCTGGAAATTCTTGAGTGATCTGTTTACTTTGCCCCAAGTATGGTATATGTTCTATATAACCAAATAATACATTAACATGAATCCAGGACCAGCAAAAATTCTCAGTTGCCCTTATTGCGGCGGCATAAAAGAGGTGATGAGCCTCTTAAGCGGAAACACCTTCAGAGGTACGGTTTGGAGCGACACCCGTAGGCATTATCCTATGCTTCCGGAAGTATCGCCTATCCAGAAATGTCCTCACTGCGGCAAATACTATTTCATCGAGCAAGCAAAAAGTGAGTATGCAAAAGAAGATGAATCTAAATTCCGCTATTCCAGAGAACTTGGGACTCTGAATTATTCAGAACTGAAGGAAGCAAAGAAGCAGATGCAACATCTCACACTTACCAAAATGCAGCGATGGATAATGAATCACCAGCTCTTTATGGCATATAATGATGAGTTCAGACGAAATCAAGATACTTCGCGTTGCAACCCTTCAGAGTATGATAAAAATATATTTGAGACGACAGTGCAAGAACTTCTTGACGGGATAGACACTTCGGCAGACTACGACCTTTTCCATGCAGAACTGCTGAGGGAAAGCGGAAGATTCGAAGAGGCTCGAGAGATTCTCACACAGCATCATGAAGAAGACGACCGCTGGGTTGTGGAAGCCATGCTGAAACACATCTCCGATCGGGATACGTTACCGTTTTTGCTGATAAAGAACGGGAATCGTGTATGTCAGTAATACAAAACTTTTAAAATAAATATTATGTACGCAAACAACAGCAACCAGTTTAATCCTGCCATCATCAAGAAAGCCCTGTGGGGAGTGGCAGGTATCGTATTAGTGATAGTGGCTATGGCGTTCATACGCCCATGGTATAACGTGTGGAGCCAAGAGATGGAGGGCAAAGCCGAGTTTGCCAAAGCAGAACAAAACCGCAAGATAAAGATCGAAGAGGCGAAGGCAAATCTTGAGGCTGAAAAACTGAATGCCCAGGCGGAAATAGAACGCGCGAAGGGTGCAGCAGAGGCTATCCGCATTGAGAATGGCAGCATTACTCCTACTTATATACAATATCTCTGGGTGCGCCAGCAGTCAGACCTCAACAACAAGACCGTGATCTACGTGCCGACGGAGTCTAATCTTCCGATCCTTGAATCTACAAGGCTTCTGTTTGACAACGATAAATGATGAACTATTAATCGGAATTTTGACACATTTTGGCGCATGAGGAACATGCTTAATTACTAAAAGCGTTTGGAAAAGTCTGAATTTTTTCGTAATTTTGCAGTCAAAAGAGATTGAAAATATAATATCAACAATAAAAATCATGCGGAAGGAGGTTGTAGACGACTGAAAAAATAGAAAAGATTCAATTTTTTAGCCGAAAAATTTTGTCAGGTTGCAGATTATGAGTAATTTTGCAACCGCAAAAGGAATACGCACATATTGTGCGCTCCTGTTACAACCAGAAAATATAATACAAACTAATAAAACAAGAAAACAAAAGCATGATTATCGTACCCGTAAAAGAAGGCGAAAACATCGAAAAAGCCCTCAAGAAATTCAAGCGTAAATTCGAACGCACTGGAATCGTAAAAGAACTCCGCAGCCGTCAGGCATTTGAAAAGCCATCAGTTACTAACCGTAAGAAAATGATTAAGGCTATCTACGTGCAGCAGTTGCGTCAGAACGAGGAGTAATCGACCTGCCTACACTACGATACTAATATAGAAGAGTTGTTTTTATGGAAACGACTCTTTTTTTATTCTTGACTCAAAATTTGACACTGGGTTTCAAATAGAATTACCATAAAGCGCCTCTTCGAGGCTACTGCGCTTTTGAATGGTATACCCCAGACTGAAGTCTGGGGTTTGGGCATGATCATCAGGTCTCCGACCTGATTTATCATATTAGAGACCATCTCGTAATATTGACTTGATCTTTCTAATTAATAAATCATGATAGAGGAGTTTTTGAAATATCTGGAGCTGGAACTTAATCGCAGCAAGTTGACAGTTCAAGCTTATGGACGCGACTTGCGGGAATTTGCTGAGTTTCTTGGCAAAGACACCGACATGAATGATGCTGCAAGCATCACAACTGCCGATATCAGAGCGTGGTTGGCTCAGATGTCACGAAACGGACTTTCTCCAAGAAGCCTGCGCCGAAAGACACAGGCTGCGCGTGCATTTTTCAGATGGATTCAGAAACAGGGGATTATTTCCAAAAATCCAGCTTCCGAAGTGCAACTTGCCAAGATTGGCAGGAAACTTCCGGAATATGTCAGGGATCAGGAGATGGAAGAATTACTTGCTAATCCTATTCCGGGAGAGAATCCTGCCCTCAACATTCGCAATAAACTTATTATCAACATTCTATATTCATGTGGCATTCGACGTGATGAACTAGCAAAAATCACAGATGCCGATGTGGATTTCCATGCAAAGGAGATTAGAGTGCATGGCAAGCGCGACAAGACGAGAATCATCCCGGTAGCAGATGAACTATTAGCAGAAATACGCGAATGGCAGACTATCCGAGATGGAATGTATTCATTCTCATCACCAGCCCCTCTAATATGCTCCAACAGAGGAAAACTGACGGGAGGGGCGATTTATATAATAGTGCATAAACTACTTGCTGGCACAGGAGCAACACACAAGAGTCCTCACTCCCTTCGCCACACTTTCGCCACGTCTCTTTTGAACGGAGGAGCCGAAATAAACTCTGTAAAAGAACTTTTAGGACATGCCTCGCTCCAATCTACACAGATCTACACGCATCTTTCTTTTGCCGAATTAAAAAAGGCATACGAGCACGCTCATCCGAGATCGAAAGAAACTGCACAAAAACCTAAAAATCAATAAGTCTTACGGCCTAAAGATGATAGGGTATCTGCTATAATCCGGGTCAATTTTCTCGCTCCTATATCATTAAGATGATCAGGATCATAAAAATCAGAATCTTCGAAACGCTCATCTTTCAAGAAATCATAATATACTACCCTTTCATTTTTCAGCAGATCTTCTATTCCTTCATACATTTCTGCAAGTTGAACGCAATCGAGTGCGGATGTATAAGCATGCCAGGAAGGAGTAGTGATCAACACTACATCTATATCATGTTTTTTCGCTAGATTCACAAGTCTTTCATGGACTTCCCTGACCTCATCAAAACGTCCGGGATTGGAAAGCGTATGTTTTTCAGCCCTTGCCACACTGATTTCTTTCCATCGGTCGTCTCGAGCAGCCAGGGTAAAGCCTAACCCAAAACCGAGAGAATCACATTTATTAGAGGGCTCTTTAAATATCAAGTTCTTCAACTTCCCTTTATAGGCATCAAAATCTGCTATCTCGAGATTATATATGGAAAAATCAGAATGCAAAGGCAACCCCATATGAATCTTGTATCTTACTGCCAACATCCATTCATCCCCTTTTTCTATCTTGGGATCTCTGAATGTGAAATAAGAAACCGGCATTATCACTCTCTTGATATTGGGCATCAACGGCAAGTAGTGTTCAAGGAGCGCCAAATCATATTCCGGTGTTTGCGAGACATTTGCAAGATTAAACGTACTGTCGCCCAACACATCGGGGCGCACTCCATAATAGGTGTGCGATGAACCTAAAATCAAATTCTTGACCTTATCTCCATTATCTCTTATCCAATCATTCTTGTAGGAATATGATGTCGGCAAGGAGCGAGCCACCAACTCCAAGATGGCAAGAATCACTATAATGATAGATGAAAAAACAAATGTGTTGCGCAAAAATTTATTCATGAGAGCCTCAAAATCTAAAATAAATGAATTCCTGAGGGGAGCCTGCAAAGAACAGACAAATCAGAAAAATGACAACATATGCCGTCCATCTGACAAAAGCATTTTTCCATATGCCCTTATAGGGTAAGGAAAGAGGATTTTCATTAAATCGCGTTCGCCATTCAATGACAATCAAAACAACGCACCACAATAAAGGAATTTTCCCAATTATATATTTTGACGGAGTGAAACTACTGAACATCGCACCAATGTAAGAAAATGCAGCTGTTGTGCTTTCCGCACGGAATATGACCCAACCGATCATAACAAGAAAGAATGTGATCCCCATCCAAAAAGCATCGCTAAAAAAAGATAATCTATTGTCGGTTTTTCTTACATCATTAGCGCCACTCTTGCGAAAGAATTTTACAGGAATATGCAAGATGGCATGGTAAGCACCCCATGCTATGTAAGTAAAATTTGCTCCATGCCAAAGTCCGCTGACAAGAAAAACAATGAATGTATTCCTAATTGCCTTGCCCTTCCCTTGCCTATTGCCACCAAGAGGAATATACAAATAATCGCGAAACCATGAAGTAAGCGATATGTGCCATCTTTTCCAAAAATCAACTATATCTCGCGAAAAGTACGGGAGATTGAAATTTTTCATCAGATCAATTCCAAACAGTCGTGAACTGCCTATAGCAATATCTGAATATCCTGAAAAATCACCGTAAATTTGAAATGAAAAGAGAATTGCCCCCATCCATAGATTTATCGTACCGATGCTTTCCCATTGTGTAAAAATCACATTTACGGCTTCTGCAGCGTTATCGGCAATTATCATTTTCTTGAAAAGTCCCCATAGAATCAACTGCATTCCACTCACACCTCGCTTGTAGGAAAAACGGCGTTTGTCACGAATGAACTGGGGCAATATGTTTGATGCCCGCTCTATAGGGCCTGCCACCAACTGGGGGAAAAAACATATGAATACAAAAAACGCAAGGACATCATGCGTTGCCGAAATCTTCCGCCGATATACGTCAATTACATAACTTATTGCCTGGAAAGAATAAAAAGAAATGCCAACAGGAAGAATAAGATTAAGAGTCGGAATGTCGGGAGTGAAACCTACGGCATTAAGCACCCTGACAAAACTGGAGGCAAAAAATCCGTAGTACTTAAAAGCCACCAATGTGGCGATATTCATTATAATGACTATAATGAGAGCAGCCTTGCGTACAGATTTAGACGACCTGTCAGCCCCAACAACACGACCCCCTATGTATGCGACAAGAGTCACTAAAAATATCAGCAACAGCAAGCGAACATTCCACCAGCCATAGAAGACATAGCTTGATATCAATAGCAAAATATTCTTGTCTCTTCCAGACTTGCATACTTTCCAATACAGCAGAAATACAATAGGAAGGAATATCAGGAATTCAAATGAATTGAAAAGCATCTCTACTTGGGATCCATATCAAAAGGGTTAAACTTATCCACGTCAATTTCATATCTGTCGTAGCAAATTGCACGCCCTCCAAATCCTTCTTTCTGATAAATCAGAGACTCATTTAAAAACCATCCATCCCTCTCCGTAGAAATGCCGAAATCGAAAAATCTTGATTCGGAATAGACATTACAAATCAGATAATCAAAAATCAAATCGAGTGCCCCTAATTCTCTTCCTTTTGGGGATGCCGCGATATATTGCGAATGCGCCACTAACTTAGTATTGTAAACCACAACTCCGGCTAAAACTTCTTCCCCTATCTTTGCCTCATATAAATTTATTTCATTGGGAAATCTATTTCGAAGAAGCGTAATCTCTTCAAGGTTATGCACTGGCAGCAACCCATGTCTTTCAGTCAAATTTGTCTCTAAAATTTTCCAAAAAGAAGAGAAGTCTGAACTTTTCTCAACAACCACTCCATTTTTGAGTGCTTTTTTGATTCCATATTTTCTGATATTCCTAAACTTGAGCCTATCACTCTGAAGAATAGCAGACGACAAACCTCGTGCTACAAGCGCGGCATTCATGCGGAAAAGAGCGTAAAGGTCTTCTTCAGCAGGAATTTCATGATAGATGTGAGGAATTGGCTTATAAATAAACTTCAGAAATCCATTATCAGACAAATAAGACATCAAAAGCCGAAATATTTCAATCACTTCAACCGCAGTTATGTTCCTTGACATTACAAGGCCGCCATATGTCAGTCCGGCATGCGAAGAAAACATACGGTCTGACGACGTAGCAGGAAGGAGCGCGACAATAGAATTCTTCAACAGAAACATCAAGGAATTATCCTTAAATCTATCGGAATGATAATCCATATAGTCTCTTTTGAAGAGGAATGTGCCATTTTTAGAGACTTCTATAAAGGCATCCCATCTATTCTTCCAAGAGGAGTCGTAGCGAATAAGTTGAAAATCAGCCATTAATCTTAAGGTTTACAAATGAATCATAATCCCTTATATAGTCATCCTCATCGTATTCTGAAGAGGCGAGCACCAAACACACGGCTCCGGATGAGAAATCCTCGATGGTTCGCCACAGACCGGGCACTACAAGGAGTCCTCGATAAGGGCGGTTAAGCAGAAATGTGCGTTTTATGTGCCCATCATCAAGAGTAACAGAGAAACTTCCACTCACAGCTATTATCAACTGATAAAGTGAGCGATGAGCATGACCGCCACGTTCTTCCCCCCCCGGCACATCATACACATAGTATACTCTTTTCACATCGAAAGGAAGGGTCTTGCCGTTTTCAACAACCGACATATTGCCACGCCTGTCGCTTGCAAAACTGCCAAGTTCTATCACTGAGCAATCATATACAGTAGAAGCTTTCATCTTGATTATTGTGATTTAAGATAATCTCTACAAAACTCCGAATAATTAAAGATATAATCATTATAATCATAAGGAGTGGATGCCAAAACCAATGCGACGGAGTTCGTGGAAAAATTAGACAACTCCCTCCAGCATCCGGAGGGAACGTAAAGACCGTAGTATGAACGGTCGAGGGTAAAAACTCGACGTGAACTTTCATTTTCAACCAACACATCAAAATTCCCTGACAACGCAATGATGAATTCTTGATTTCTACGATACGCATGCCCATCTCTCGACTCACCGCCGGGAACATCATAAATCCAGTATACGCGAGCTATGTCGAAAGGGATGTCTTTATTCTGCTCTACCACTGAAAGATTTCCCCGATGGTCGAGATGACGGGAAAGATTTATTAAATGAGGTTGGTATTCGCTATCGTTAGTCATTGGAATAGAAAAAAGCATTGGTGAAAGAAGCCAAACCACAACTGTCGGCAGACCGGCAAATGTGAATGCAAGTGTAAAATTAGCGAATAACGAGCAAACATCAAAAATTATTCAAGAAAAAATCATCCGTAGCGGTGATTTTTACTGAAAAACACCAAATAAACGCTCAATATTAGGAAAATCCGATAATTATTATTATCTTTGCACTCAGAACGCAAAATAGGGCATTGAGGGGCATCTATGCGACTCAATGCCCTATTTTGCCAAGAAGCGACAAAGTAACGAAAAACAAGAAAGAACTTAAAAAGAATGAAACCACAGCCAATCAAGAAAACCATTGAGCTGGGCGACGGCCGCACT
>CAMWQF010000056.1 GCA_947176285.1 uncultured Porphyromonadaceae bacterium | reverse complement strand
TCTTCAATGAAAAGCTGATCGTAGCTGGGGTTGTGGATAATTTTCTTAACCCCCTTGATCCCATAACGGGACAAATCTAACTCTGCCATATTGTCAAGTTAATATTATTGGGTTGTACTTACTTAATTATTACCGATTTTTTACCAAGCGGCAACTGTATAACACTTTATCGCCGCAATTTTGCGGCAAAGTTAAACAAAATTTAGGAAATCAGCAAGAGTGAACAGAGAAAAAGGACTAAAAAAAAGTATTCTTAATGATTTTTAACGCGATGAGGGCTACCGCATACGCGATTTTGCAAAGGATCCAGCTACAGCGGCGCATATGACAGTGATCAATGCTATCGGAATGCATGTGATCAGAAGATCAAGAAGCTGAAGTTTGACAGGATATGCCATCGGCACAGCATCCACTGCATTAGTGGCAATCTTTATGAATCCGAATTTTTCTTGCAAAAGGCTAAGAGCAGATCCGATCAAGATACCAATACCGGCTCCCATGAGAGAAACAAGCACACTTTCCCACCGGAACACACCGGCTATCGACTTTCGGCTCATACCTATTGCCGACATAGTCCTCATAGAGTATTCCTTCTCCAGCACAAGCATCGATAAAGTGGAGACTATATTGAAGGATGCTATCACAAGGATAAAGAAAAGAAGCAAAAATGTCATCCATTTCTCAATCTGCACCATGCGGAAATTCAATTCCTGAAGCATCAAGCGGTTTTTCACTACATATTTAGGTCCTATAGCCCTCGATACGGCATCAAGCAATTGGTCAATGTCAACATCATGCGCCGCTTTTATTTCGATGGCTGTAGCCTCCTGATCATACAGCAGGAGATCGCGCACCAAAGATATGTCGGTGAATATCGCATTTTCATCATAGGTATCTTGCAGGGATTGGAATACGTCTGCCACTATTAGGGAGTCCATTACAAAGGCGGCAGCCGGATTAGCCGGATTAAAACGTCCTAATCTTTTTGGAGCAAAGACAGTTAGAGGCTGAGTAATGTCAAACATCCCCAATTTATAAGCCAACCCTATTGAAATCAATGCAGGATTATCACCCTCAGACTCATCAAGCGAGCACCCCCCTGCCACTCTCAAGGAATCGAGATTTGTGACTTTGGCATAATCCGCCGGCACCACCCCTTTCAACTTTACAGGAGTCTCGCGACCGCTATAATACGCAAGGGCATTATCCGTTAGGGTTGGAGTTGCGATAGACACGCCTTTTATTTTAGCAATTTCCGAGGCAAGAGAATCTCCATTAGCAATGGTTTTTCCCTCAACGGGCTCAACCATTAAATCGGGTGACAAGGTGTCGAGCCGACCCGTAAGGACCGACTGAAAGCCATTGAATACCGAGAGCACACAGACCACAGCGGCAGTGGCAACAGCGACACCCACCACCGAGACTATCGCGATGGCGTTGACTGCACTATGCGATTTCTTTCCAAAAAGATACCGCAATGCAACTACAAAGGGGATATTATTCACTATTCGCCGATAACTAATCACTTGACATCATCCGGATCTACATAGTCGTCGGCAGTGCCCTTGATAGGGTCGGAAGCGAGCAGGCGATCAATGTTTTCTGCATAGTCAAGAGAGTCATCGAGATAGAATGCAAGGTCGGGGCATTTGCGCAACACTTGCTTGACTGCTTGCGCGAGCTCATATCTTACAGTCTTGCTCTGCTTCTTGATATTCTCAAGAATCTCATTACTCTTCTCCGGCGGGAATATGCTTAAATATGCTTTTGCCACTGAAAGGTCGGGAGAAACGCGCACTGCGCTGACCGAAACCAGCACATTTCCCATAGCCGCTGTCTGACGACGGAAAATTTCACTTAATTCCTTTTGAATAAGCCTTGATATTTTTGCTTGTCTTTTTGATTCCATAATTTTCATTTTTTGTCCGCAGGATCTCATTCAACTTTCGCCTGCGGGATTTGAATTACTTTATTTAGATAACATATTATGCCCCTTATAAGTTTTTTCTCAAAAAATGAAAATATTGAGTTTATTGGCAAGTTTAGACAAAAATGATTAACTTTGCATTATGAAGCAAGAAAAGTTCTCTTTTAAGAAACGTCTTAAGTCGTTTAGTTACGCCTTCAATGGCATAGCAACCCTTCTGCATGACGAACATAACTCAAGGATCCACGTGGCGGCAATGGCAGCAGTGGCAATCTTCGGATGCATATTGGGCTTATCACCAACAGAATGGTGCATCGTAGCATTATGCTGCGGCGGAGTCCTCATGGCAGAAGCAATGAACTCGGCAATCGAAGCCGTTGCCGACCTGGTCAGTCCGGAATATCATCCTTTGATAAAGAAAGCAAAAGATGTAGGAGCGGCGGGAGTGCTGATGATGGCTATGGGAGCCGCCACGGCAGGGCTCATCATCTTCATTCCAAAACTACTATTCTTAATTGAGAATTGAGAATTGGGAATTGAGAATTAGTCTGACCAGTCAGACCAGTCAGACCAGTCCGACCCTCGAAACCTTGAAACCTTCGAAACCTCGAAACCTCGAAACCCCAAACAATATGATAGCAATAATCAACGGCCCAAATTTGAATATGCTCGGCAAACGGGATCCGAAAGTATATGGAAGCACTACTTTCGAAGATTTCCTGCCGGAAGCAGAATACCTCGTATCCGACCTTTCCGATGGCCAGGAGACACTGGAATACTATCAATCCAATTCTGAAGGAGATATTGTAAGCCAAATACAAAAATTGGCATTTGACCCTTTTTGCAGAGGGATCGTAATCAACCCGGGAGCGTATGCCCATTACTCTTATGCTATTCATGATGCAGTGGAGATGTCGCCGGTTCCTGTAATAGTGGTGCACATTTCCAATATCCACGCTCGCGAAGAATTCCGGCATAAAGATGTAGTGGTCTCTGCAGCCAAGGGCACAATATGCGGACTTGGTCTGACCGGTTATCTATTAGCTATCAGATCCTTGCTTTCCCGCCCATGAACTACGAAATTGAATCAGAGCTCGACTCTTATGTCGACAGCCATTCCTCACCGGAGCCTGATTATCTAAAGAGACTTACTCGAGAATCAAATCTACGGCTAATCAATGGAAGGATGTGTTCCGGCCATCTACAAGGGCGCCTGCTTAAGATGATAACCATGCTGTGCGCTCCCAAATTGGCTGTTGAGTTAGGCACTTTCACCGGGTATTCTGCACTCTGCATAGCAGAAGGACTTCCGGAAGGCTCCAGGCTCGTCACTATTGAAGCAGACGACGAACTTGAGGATTTCATACTCCGACAGCTGAATGGTTCAGAACATGGAAAGAAAGTGGAGTTGCGTATCGGGAAAGCCTTGGAGATATGCCGGGAATTTGCCGATGAAAGCGTCGACTTGATGTTTATTGATGCTGACAAACGTGAATATCCCTCATATTTAGACGAAGCAATCCGCATGCTAAGGCCAGGAGGATTAATAATGGCAGACAACACGCTATGGGCAGGTCATGTATGTGATCCTGCATACGAAAACGACCCTCAGACAAAAGGAGTAAGGACCTTCAACGACAAGGCCGCATCACTTCCAGGCTTCGACATCGTAATACTACCATTCCGCGACGGCATAACATTGCTAAGGAAAAAGGGGAACTTAAAAATTTGACTTTTTGCTACACTTTTTTCTCCGGGATATTGTTTATTTGCTTTTTTTGTTTTAACTTTGCACAGAAAAGTCGCAAACTTTGTCTGAATCGCATTTCCAAAAGGCTCTTTGGATAGAAGATTGCGAGACTCTCCTTATCTTAAAAGAACCTAAAAAAGAGACAACTAAATCATGGAAAAAGTCGACAATCTTGACAGAAAGATCCTAAACATCATCATGAACAATGCGCGTACGCCTTCTAAAGACGTAGCCATCGTCTGCGGAGTATCACGCGCCGCTATTCATCAGAGAATACAACGACTCATTGAAATGGGAGTCATCGTAGGCTCAGGATATGACGTAGACCCTAAGAAACTTGGATATAACACTTGCACTTATGTGGGCGTAAAACTTGAAAAAGGTTCTATGTATCGTGGTGTAGTAGCCGACCTTGAGAATATTCCCGAAGTAGTGGAATGCCATTTCACCACAGGCCCTTACTCAATGCTGATGAAGGTTTTCGCCCGCGACAACCAGCACCTCATGGAGTTGCTCAACGACCGTATCCAGCATATCAAGGGTGTGACAGAAACCGAGACCCTCATCTCTCTTGAACAGTCAATGAACCGTCAGATAAAACTTGACACTGATTCAGATGCAAAATAAAAGAAATCTAATATTCACAATATCGGCGGCTCTGCTCCTGGCAGTGGTCGCCTTTATGTTTTTCTTCCCGGACGCCATGGAGGGAAGAGTTCTGCAACAGCATGACATACAGCAGGGCATTGCCAACGGCCATGAAGGTATCGTATATAAAGCAGAGACCGGAGAATCAACACGTTGGACCGATTCTCTTTTCGGAGGTATGCCAAATTTCCAGATTGCACCCTCATATCCTGCCAACGACCTTCTGAACTGGATACAAAGAGTGTTGATGCTTGGGTTGCCTGTCCCAGCCAACCTTCTATTCCTCATGATGATAGGGTTCTTCATCATGTGCCTTTGCATGAAGATGCGTTGGAGTGTCGCCCTCTTCGCCTCATTGGCATGGGGATTCTCTTCATATTTCATCATTATAATAGGAGCCGGACATATCTGGAAATTCCTAGCGCTCAGTTTTATCCCTCCTACTATCGGAGGCCTAATCCTCATATATAGAGGGAAATGGCTTGCAGGAGGGGCACTGACTTCTCTCTTTTCTGCCCTTCAGCTGATGAGCAATCATCCTCAGATGTCATACTATTTCATCCTGGTGATGGCATGCATGGCTCTCGCCTACTTATGGATTGCGATTAAAGAAAAGACTGTAGGCAAATGGGGAATTTCAACTTGCATTCTCATAGCATGTGGAATCATCGGAGCAGCCGCTAACTCTCCAAGTCTCTACAACTCACTTGAATATAGCAAGGAGACAGTGCGCGGGCGCGCTACCGACATCACAGACCCTAACGCTCCGGCTGCAGTAGGAATGGATAAGGCAGCCATCACAGCCTGGAGCTATGGCATTGACGAGACATGGAGCCTGCTTATCCCGAATGTGAAAGGAGGAGCAACACTAAAGCCTACGGCAGGACAAAACAGAATGCTGACGGTTGCTGACACAGATATGGGGGCAGATCGCTATCTTTCTCCACAAGAGATGCAGTTTGCAAGCCAATTCTCACAATATTTCGGTGACCAACCGATGACTAACGGTCCGGTATATGTAGGGGCATTCGTGCTTCTGCTCGCCATACTCGCCATGTTTGTAGTGGAAGGCAAGTGGGAAACACCTATGAAATGGGCTCTCTTTGCCTCTGCCCTCATAACAATTATGCTTAGTTGGGGACACAACTTCAATGGACTGACCAATTTCATGATCGACCATTTCCCGGGCTACAATAAATTCCGCACCGTCAGTTCCATCTTAGTAGTGGTGGAATTTTGCATTCCTTTGCTTGCTGCTCTTTGCGTTCGCCAGATTCTTAATACTGAGAAATTCTTCACAAACAACAAATGGACTGTCATCTGCGTGATGGGTGGCGGAGCAGCCGTATGTCTGATAGGATGGATTTCCCCCTCTATATTTGGGCAGCCATATTCCGCTTCAGAATTCGACTACCTGAAAGAGGCGGGTGCTTTCACCAATCCTGCTTATGCCAACGTAATGAAGGGAATTGAGGCAGGCAGATTAGGGCTTGTATCCACTGACTGTCTGCGATCTCTGATCTTCATATTACTTGGATGCGGATTGCTTTTCTTATGGGAAAAGAAGATAATCAAGAATGCCTCCGTATGGGCTTGCTGCTTGGCAGCCATAGTGCTTGCAGACCTTTATACAGTCGACAAGAGATATGTAGACTCCGAAAATTTCCTTACAGCAGATAGCGACGAAGCCGTTTTTGTTCCAACAGAGGCAGACCTTGCGATCTTGCAAGACAAGAGCAACTACCGAGTAATGGACATCCCGGGATTCTCGTCAGCTCGCAGCAGTTATTTCCACAAGACCATCGGCGGATATCATGCCGCTAAGCTGACCAGATACAACGACCTGATCGAGCACCAGATCTCAAAGGGGAATCCATACGTACTCAATATGCTCAATGCCAAATATTTCCTGACTGATGATGGATATACTCTGAATCCAGAGGCTTTCGGAAATGCTTGGTTTGTAGACACTTTGACATATGTAGGCACATCTCGCGAAGAGATGGATGCGCTTTCCAACTTGAAAAACAGCAATACTGCTGTGGCTGACAAGAAGTATGCTGAAATACTCGGCACTCCACTCCCGATTGCAGAGGGCGATACTATCTACGAGACTTCCTATGCGCCTAATAAATTGACTTATAAAGCACACTCTGCAAAGGGAGGCGTGGCACTTTTCTCTGAAGTATATTTCCCATGGGGATGGAAAGCCACGGTCAATGGCAAGGAAGTGCCAATCGGTCAGGCTGACTACGTGCTTCGCGCACTCCGTCTGCCGGCAGGAGACTCAGAAATAGTAATGACATTCGATCCGGAATCAGTGAAAAAAGCAAATTCCATTGCCATGGCATCAGTGATTCTAATATATCTGCTTGCTTTGGGCGCGATCGGCAAATGGATATTTGCTCTGACAAAAGGCAAAAAGGAAGAAAAAGCCAAGTGATAAATATGCATTTTGTATTATGACTCGCTTTAGTTTGAACGAAGTCAATCATACATTGCTTAAATATATTAACAGTTGGCGCCATACCAGAGGGTATGGCGTCCACTCTCCTTTAGCATTCAAAATAGTAAAAGAATGTGTCCGCCCTGACTCAAGATATGGTTTTTATTCAGATGCATTTCTGGATTTTGAGTATCATGAAGACAGGAAATCTTTGAAGAATGCCCGGTTGGCTATCAGGCTCATCAATCTTCTGCGCCCAAGTCGCATATGGTATCCTAATGGAGACAAGCGGCTTTGCACAGCCCTTAAGATGTCATTTCCTTCTATACATCTCTCTACTCAGAAGGAATGCCCCAAGAATGTAAATTTCATTATAAGCTCCGGTTGCCGGGATATAAAAGGCATGTGGGAGAAGATGGATGGCTCCGATGAATGCACTATGCTGATATTTAGCAAAATTAAAGAAGAAGAACCTTTAGGAATGGGAAAAACTCCCTCGATGATTCTTTATGGAAGAAATTTTACTATTATGATCCGTAGAGTGGGAATGGAAAGAATTTGTTATACGCTTTAGCCTTAACGCCACAAGATCTTCTCAAATCAAAAAATTAATTTGACATGTCAGCCCCCACAGCACTTCAAGACTTTGAGTCATACCTCTCTCTCGAGCGAGGCATGTCTGACAACACGTGTGAAGCATACGTATCCGACGTTTGTCATCTTTTGGAGTATCTTGAGGAAGAGGGGCTTAATCCGACGGAAGTTGCAGAGAAAGATCTGCACAACTTTCTCTGCACTCTACGCGAAATGGGAATTGGTCCGCGCAGTCAAGCCCGCATACTTTCGGGAATAAAAAGCTATTACAAATTCCTCAAACTAAGCGGGCTGATAGAAAACAATCCTACAGATCTTCTTGAATCACCGCGTCTTGGAAGGCATCTTCCTGATGTTCTCACCACCGAGGAAATAGATATGATGATAGAGCAAATCCCGGAAAGCAAAGAGGAATCTCTTAGGAATCATGCTATCATAGAGACTCTTTATGGAAGTGGGCTGCGGGTGTCTGAGTTGACCGATGCCAGATTATCTCGCCTCAATTTTGATGATGGATTCCTGATTGTGGAAGGGAAAGGGAGCAAGCAGCGTATAGTGCCTATCTCCTCGGTGGCTATGGATCTCATAAAAGAATATTTGCCTCAGCGTTCTCGTCTCAACATAAAATCGGATGCCCAAGACATCATTTTCCTCAACCGTCGTGGCGGAAAAATGTCGAGAGTAATGGTATTTTATATCATAAAAGATTTAGCAGAGGCTGCCGGAATCTTAAAGACAGTCTCCCCTCATACTTTGCGACATAGTTTTGCCACCCATCTTCTCGAGGGGGGCGCTTCTCTAAGAGCAATACAGGAACTACTGGGTCATGAGTCACTCGAGACAACAGAAATCTACGTACATCTCGACCGCTCTCGCCTACGTAAAGAACTCCTTGCCCACCATCCACACTACCGTAACAATAATTCATAATGCATAATTTGCGTTATGTGTATATATAAGATAGGATATTATGGCTGACAATTATCTTGAAAAACGGATGGAGGAACTGAGGAGTGGAAAACTGGGGGTGAAGAAATCCATACCAGGCATAAGGCAGAATGCCCTGCGAGTATTAGTTGTCGGAGGATGCCACGGAGTTGCCAAGGAAAAAGCGCTTGAATTCCGCAAGCAGAGATGTCGCGTAGCCATCTTCGATGAAAACGAAGAAACAGGCAAACGCATGGCTTACGAACACGGTATACGATATCATCATACAGATATCGGAAATGCAACAGACATAGCAAAAGAATTGGAATCACTCCTAAGAGCATGGCGCAACATCGACATAGCAATAGGAGATAAAGACACTTGCTCTATCATAGAAAATACAATTGCCAAATGGAAAGATAATTTGCCAATTGCTGACAAATCCGCCCTTGAGATTGTTATAATTAATGAAATTACTCAATCATGATTTACCCTGATATATCATGATGAATCATGCTTAAGCCACAAAAACTCTTAAACAACTATTAAGATTTATGGAAATTGGAGATAAATTCCCTAATCTGCTCGGCACAGACGCACAGGGAAAAGAAGTGAAACTTAGTGATTATCCAGGCAAGAAATTTGTGCTGTATTTCTACCCTAAAGACAATACTCCCGGATGCTCAGCAGAAGCATGCAGCCTTAACGATGGACTTGACGAGCTCGCAGCCAAGGGATATCAAGTGATCGGAGTAAGCAAGGACTCAGCAGCAAGTCATATTAAGTTTGCCGACAAATTCGGTTTGAAATTTCCTCTTGTAGCGGATACAGACACCACGCTTTGTCAACTTGCAGGCGTATGGCAAAAGAAAAAAATGGCGGGACGTGAATACATGGGTATCGTCCGCACCACTTTTCTTCTCTCTCCCGACGGCACAGTTGAGCAGATCATATCAAAAGTCAACACAAAGGACGCCGCCAACCAGATACTCGGACTAATAGAGAATTGAGTATTGAGTATTGGGATTTGAGTATTGGGAATGGAGAATTAGGAGTTATGATTATTATAATTTTCCATTCCCAATACTCAATTCTCAATTAATATTGACATTCTTGACACCGTCGCCATAGGTGATTTTCTCACCGGGTACATCCACTATGACATTTTTCATAGTCAAACCATCCACATGATTGAGAGTAAACCCTTTATCAGCACGGAAGCGGCAATCTTCAAGAACGACATTTTTCATCGGCATTTCAGGAAGTCCATTGAAGAGGGCTGCTCGTCCGGCTGAACGGCATACAACGTCTTTGATGAAGATATTGCGGAAAGAGGGGGTTTCTTCTGTGACGGGAGGCACGGGAGCACCAGGCTTGATACCATAATACAAATCGAAGATAAGTGCTTCACCCGGGATGTCTGTCATCTTAATGTTGTCGACATAGATATTCTCTACTATGCCACCACGACCGCGAGTAGACTTAAAACGCAAGCCTACGTCAGTTCCGATGAATACACAGTTCTTAGCCACGATATCCTTACATCCACCAGACATCTCACTACCGATCACGAAACCGCCATGACCATGATAGACTGTGCATCCGTCAATCAGAACATTGGAAGAAGGAACTCCACGGTCGCGACCATCTTTGTCTTTTCCACTCTTCATACAGATAGCATCATCGCCTACGTCAAAACTGCTATTGACAAGGAGCACATTAGTACATGACTCTATATCTATACCATCTCCATTCTGTGCATACCAAGGATTACGAATATTCACATTGTCCACAATAAGGTTCTCACACATGAGCGGATGCACATTCCATGCAGGAGAATTCTCAAAAGTAACTCCCTGAAGCAACACATTGGTGCATCCGATAAATGAAACGAGAACCGGACGCAGGAAGTCATGTCCTAACTCTAATGCTTCAGGATCACCTGAATGAACTTTAGTCTGGGTATCTTTATCATAATATACCTTCATTACATTCTCATTCGGAAACCATATGTCGCCCTTGTCGTTGACCACTCCGTTTTGGGTAAGTTTCTTCCATTGAGATTCTGTCATCTTCATCTTTTTTACAGGACGCCAGCATTGCCCGTTACCGTTGATGGTGCCTTCGCCTGTGATAGAGATGTTTTTCTTGCCGCGTGCCATAAGCGGAGACATAGCACGATATGTATTAAGTCCTTCCCAATCTGATTTAACCACAGGATAATCAGAAAGGTTCTCGCTGAAGAGAAGCAATGCACCGCGATCCAGATGCAAATCGATGTTGTGATCAAACATAATGGGGCCTGTATACCAGATTCCCTCAGGCACAATTAGATGACCTCCTCCTTTCTGTGAAAGATGGGCGATAGCATTCTCAAATGCCTTTGTATTGAGTGTTATGCCATCGCTGACTCCACCAAAATCGGAAATTTTAACGGAATAGTCAGGAACCGAAAAACCCCTAACCTGATTGATCTTCACCGGAAGACCCTCATAATACTTACTGTAGTCATCAGCATTGCCAGCCAACACTGCAAGGCATAATGCCATAGCCGAAAGCAAAGATTTTTTTAGATTCATTATCATGATGTTTTTTTAGGTATTTACTTTAAAATTCGAATTGCCCTTATTATTGCAGTCTTTAATCCTGGAATATCCTCCATAACTACATCGAAAACTAAATCAGCATCCAGTTCAAAATAACCATGTGCTATATGATTTCTCATTCCAATAATTGCATTCCACGGTATTTCTGAGAAATGATTTGAAAGAAAATCCGGAAGAATCCTGTTGACACGCTTAACTCCTTCTCCTATTGCTGTGATAAGTGTGCAATTTGCAGCCAACAACTGCATACCGGTTTGAGTTGAATAATAATCTTCCACCGAAGATATGTTTTTATTCCAACTAACAAGATCATCAATGACTTTCTCCACTGATTCTAAAGTCAAAATAGCCTGC
Source organism: uncultured Porphyromonadaceae bacterium (assembly GCA_947176285.1). Classification (GTDB taxonomy): domain Bacteria; phylum Bacteroidota; class Bacteroidia; order Bacteroidales; family Muribaculaceae; genus Lepagella. The sequence goes on along the minus strand of CAMWQF010000056.1, from coordinate 500 downwards.
CTTAAATCCTTCTCAGAGTATTCGGATTGAGTCATGTGCAATATGATTAAGGAAACTGCGAGACATATGTGAATGCTTTCTGATTAAGTCTACAGAGGTATTTAAAATCTTTTCAAGATAATTTTTTAACTCATACAACAGAACCATCTTAGGGGGCATTTCTACTAATATGTCCACATCGCTATCAGTTCGGCTATCCCCACGTGCGATAGAACCAAACAAGGTAATTGATTTAACACCATATTCATTTTCTATAAAACTTTTGTTTTCAGAAATAATCTTTATGCAGTCAGCCGATGTGCACATATTCTTCTTTTTATTTGACCCAAAACGATTTGGATTCATATGCAAAGTTAATAAAAAAAATTTGATTGATGCATAGTTTATAGTAGAAAAGTTATCAATTCCTACAAAAACGGACAAAACTGTACGAAATCGGACACCATCAAAAGTCATTATGCATTAATTATCAATAGTTTGCATTTTTGGCACGACTATTG
>CAMWQF010000055.1 GCA_947176285.1 uncultured Porphyromonadaceae bacterium | reverse complement strand
GGCACCGGCGTGGCTCTCAAAAACATCAACAGATTCCGCTTCCTCATACGATGAGGAATCTCCTGAATTTCCTTATAAAATACAGCACATGGTTCGTTTTTACGTTCTATGTGCTGATTTCATGCATCTTGTTGGTTAAGACGAGTAAAGACCATTACTCCGTCTATTTGTCGTCTGCTAATGCAATTGGAGGCACCATTTATAGCACTACGTCTGAAATTTCTAATTATTTCAATCTCGTATCTGTCAATAAAAGTCTTCAAGAAAGCAATGCAAGACTCGAAAATGAGGTTCTCAACCTTCGTCAGCTTTTAAGTCAATACGAAGTGGCTGCTCAGGATTCTTCCGATTTAGAAATCAATAAAAGATTTGATTATATTGGGGCTTCTGTGATTAATAACTCCACAAGACATCCCCGCAACCACTTCACCATAGACAAGGGTGCTGACGATGGAATTGTACCAGGAATGGGTGTTGTAGACCAAAGTGGTGTTGTTGGAATGGTAGATGTCACCGGGAATCGAACGGCAAGGGTTATTTCTTTGCTCAATCGTAATCAGCATTTCAGTGTGAAGGTAAAAGACACTCCATATGTGGGAAGTCTTACTTGGCGCGGCGATGATCCTACTGTGGCTTATATGGAGGAAGTGCCAAGACATGCCAAGTTCCATATAGGTGATACTGTTGTGACAAGTGGCTTTTCTACTACTTTCCCTGAAGGAATCAATATTGGAACAGTTATGGGAAAAGTTAAGACCAACGATGATACATTTCTCGTGTTGAAAATTCATCTTGCATCAAACTTCAATACGCTTGGAACTGTCAGGGTGATCAAGGACGCTTTGAAACATGAACTGGATTCTATAAGAAGTATCGGCACTTACTAATAATTAATGTCTGATTAGGAATATAATGAATAAAGACGTTATCTCATACATATTTTTGTTTGTGATACTGGTGCTCGTTCAGGTGCTCCTGATGAATCATATTGTGCTCTTCAATAGTGCGGTATGCTTTATTTTTATTTATTTCCTGATTAAAGTGCCAATTAATATTTCTTCCAACTGGCTTCTTACCCTTGGATTTTTTCTCGGTTTGTCGGTCGACATTCTTTCCGACACACCCGGTTTGAATTCATTGGCATGTACAATTTTGGCTGTCCTTAAGCGTCCAATGTTTTTTGCTTATGAACAGCATGATGATAAGATTCGTAACGTCTCACCCTCTCTCGGCACTATGGGATTTTTTAGTTATTGCAAGTATCTGATTACCCTTTCGGCATTCTACTGTTTGATTGTATATTTTGTAGAATTCATCAGTTTCTCTGATATAATCGATATTCTCATTAAAGCCGGAGCAAGTACTCTCTTCACTTTTATTGTGATTCTCGCTATTGATTCTCTGGTGTATAGAAATTAAACTGATCCATTAATAGTCATACTCGTGGCAAAGGATTATACTTTAGAAAAAAGAAAATTTGTGATAGGCGGTTTCATCACCGTCGTCGTTATAATATTCCTAATCAGGCTGTTTAATCTTCAAGTGAGCGACGGCACCTATAAGGAGAATGCTGAGTCTAATGCATTCTTTCGTAAAGTGCTGTATCCCTCACGTGGTTTGATCTACGACCGAAATGGCAGACTTATAGTGCTTAATCAGCCGGAATATGATGTGATGCTGATTCCGAAAGATCTTGGCAATAGTTTTGATACACTTGGTCTTTGCGAAGTGCTTGACATTTCAAAAGAAGAACTCATGAGTAAATGGGCAGACATGAAGAATCCTCGCAAAAATCCGGGGTATTCTGCCTATACACCACAAAAACTGATGTCTCATCTTTCACAAGAAGATTATGGGCGTCTTCAAGAAAAACTCTACCTTTTCCCAGGGTTCTATGTTCAGAAACGCAATGTCCGTCAATATGCAACTCATGCGGGAGCAAACATTCTTGGCAACATTCGGGAAGTAAATGCCAAAGATGTGGAAAACGACAGGTATTATAGAAGCGGAGACTATACCGGCGATCTTGGAGTAGAGAAGAGTTACGAACCTTTCCTTCGAGGTGAAAAAGGAGTTGAAATTCTTATGAAAGATGCTCTTGGCAGAATCAAAGGGAAATATGAGGATGGCGTCCATGATGTCATACCTGTAGCGGGTCGCGACCTCACTCTCAGCATTGATATGGATCTTCAGGAATATGGCGAGCAATTGATGCAGGGAAAAATCGGTGCTATAGTTGCTATCGAACCACAAACCGGTGAAATCCTCTGTATGGTGTCGTCTCCTACTTATGATCCGTCTCTTCTTGTGGGATCGGAAAGAGGTAAAAATTATTCATCTCTTGTTTCCAATAAGTATAAGCCTCTTTACGACCGCGCCCTTCAAGGAGCATATCCTCCCGGCTCTACATTCAAGCCAACTCAAGGATTGATATTCCTTCAAGAAGGAACGATAACTCCGGCAACTGCCTTCCCTTGCTATCATGGTTATGTCAATGGCATCAGAGTAGGATGTCACGCCCATGGATCTCCCCTTCCTCTCAAACCGGCAATAGCCACTTCATGTAATGCCTATTTCTGTTGGGGTTTGAAGAATTTCATTGATAAAAAAGGATCTACTCCTTCCGCACAGTTGGAGAAATGGAAAAACTATATGGTGGAAATGGGATATGGTTATCGCCTCGGGGTAGACCTTCCTTCTGAAAGTCGAGGCTTCATACCCAATCCTGATTATTATAGCAATTCTTTCAGAGGTAGCAACTGGAGAGCAAATTCTATTATTTCAATTTCTATTGGTCAAGGTGAAGTGACCGCTACCCCACTACAAATTGCTAACCTAGCATCCACTATCGCTAACCGAGGTTGGTTTATAACCCCTCATGTAGTTAAGGAAATCAGTGACACTATTCTTGATCCAATCTATCGGGAAAAGCGTAAGCCTTCAATTAAGAAAGAACACTATGATCAGATTGCTGAAGGCATGCGTGGTGCGGTGACAGGTGGCACTTGTCGTCTTGCTAATCTTCCCGGTTGGGATGTTTGTGGAAAAACAGGAACTGCTCAGAATCCACATGGTAAAGACCACTCTGCTTTCATGGGTTTCGCCCCAATGAATAATCCTAAGATTGCGGTGGCTGTCTATGTTGAGAATGCAGGTTTCGGTGCCACCTATGGTGTGCCAATAGGTAGCCTTATCATGGAAAAATATCTTAATGGGTCGATTGCCCCGGAAAGAAAATACCTCGAAGAAAGAATGTTGAACTCTAATACAATAATAACAAGTGGAGTCAAAAAACATTGATGCCAACACCTCAGTATTTCGGTGGCTTGATTGGCCAACCATAATACTGTATTTAATTCTCGTAGTAGCCGGTGCGGTGAGTATCTATGCTGCGAGTTATGATTTCGACCGCGCAAGTATGTTTGATTTTGCGGAATTCTCCGGCAAACAGTTTCTCTGGATAGGACTATCTATTTTTATCGGATGTGCTATTCTGCTTTTCGACTACAGAATATATGAGACATATGCTTTTCCTGTCTACATATTTGTCTTGCTCTTGATGGTGGTGACAATCTTTGTTGCTCCCGACATCAAAGGGTCCCGGTCGTGGCTTGTTTTAGGTCCTGTAAGTCTTCAGCCAGCTGAATTTGGAAAATTTGCAACAGCCCTTGCTTTAGCAAAATTATTTAGTTCTTATAATTTTAATTTGAATCAAAAACTAAGTAATTATTTCAGGGCATTCGTAATCATATTCATTCCTGTCGCACTTATATTGTTGCAACATGAGACCGGTTCTGCACTTGTGTACATCTCTCTCTTTTTCGTTTTATATCGAGAAGGCATGAGCGGTCTGGTTCTTTTCTCTGCTCTATGTGCCATTACATATTTTGTGGTAGCCGTAAAATATGTAGAGCCTCTTCTACTTGGTATTCCTATTGGGGAGTTTACTGTATTCTGTCTTATCATCGCAGTATTCTGCTGTATGCTTCTTTTCTATTGTAAGGATGTCATAATTTCCAGAAATGTGCTGATAGGCTTCACTGTGAGCGGTATTATTGCAGCATGTCTTACTCTATTGGGAGTTAAAGTTCCCGGCACATGGTTTTTCTTGGGCATAATTGTGATTGCTCTTATATATGTCTCTATTGCCATGTATCGCCATAAAATTGAACGATATGTGGTGAGTATCGTTTTTATGGCGGCTTCTGTTATGTTCCTCTTTTCTGTTAACTATGTGTTTGGACATATTCTTGAACCACACCAGCAAATGCGTATCAAGGTGGCTTTAGGAATTGTTGATGATCCAAGAGGATTCGGATATAATGTCAATCAGTCAAAGATAGCCATCGGGTCCGGAGGCTTGACCGGAAAAGGATTTTTGAATGGCACTCAGACCAAATTAAAATATGTGCCTGAACAGCACACAGACTTTATTTTCTGTACTATCGGAGAGGAAGAAGGATTTGCAGGAAGCAGTGCCGTTCTCATTGCGTTTCTCGCTCTCATTCTCCGAATCATTCATATTGCTGAGCGTCAGCGCACTGCTTTCGGACGAGTCTACGCTTATTGTGTAGTATCATATCTGATATTCCATTTGTGTATAAATATCGGAATGGTGATTGGGCTATGTCCCGTCATTGGAATACCTCTACCCTTTTTCAGTTATGGAGGGTCTGCTCTTTGGAGTTTCACTATTCTACTGTTTATTTTGCTGAGAATCGATGCTTCTCGCAAAGAAAGGCGCGACTGAAAAGTCACGCCTTTGCTATTTGTTTTTTCCCATACCAATTATGCACCGATGAGAATATGCTCAGTATAGCAAGAAATGCGAGCAATATAAGAGTCAAATTAAATAGAGCCTGTTGCCCTGTCATTGTCGTTCCTATTGGATAGGTATTAATCACAGAACTGTCGTCGTCATCATCAAGTCTCAATGCGCTTAATGATGATTTCCACTTGATTTTTCCGTTTTCGAGACCTACAAGAGCCGGATTTCCCCTTGCAAGTTCTTTTATAGAGGTGTCATCGGCTGTGTAAATTGCATACTGTCCCGATGAAAGGTCTCTCCATTCTTCAATATCTTTCGGGCTTCCTGCCACGACTGCGAAGAATTCAGCTCCTTCATCCTTTGACATATCATAGAGTTTGTTGATTTTCCAACTCGTAGCCATTGATAATTGGCTTATATCCGGAACAAGGAGTATTAACTGATTGCTGTATCCCGCTAATAGCTCTGTGACATCATCTTCTCCATCTTCACTCCAAATCCTAAAGTCAGACTCTTCACTTGATTCTTCAGATTGGACTGTATTATTCTTTACAAATTCTTTTTCTTCTCGACTTACGAATTTCCATCCTTCTGACTCATCAGGCAATTCATCATCTTCTGCCACCCGCTTAATTTCTCCATCCTTTTCATAGATAAATTCATACTTGGGAATGTATTCTGCTTCTGAATCCTCAGCTATCAACTGTGTGCCTACTTTATATTGCCGAAAATCAACCATAGGTTGTTGCCAATAGCCGATATAACCAACTATGACAATATATGTTGCCGCTATCACTGTAGCGATCCATTGCACAGAAGGGGAAATCAAGCACCTTGTCTTTGAATTAAATTTCAGAAGCCAAACTATTGCAGCCGATATTATGCAATTCTTTATAAATGTAGACCAATTGGATATCACCAAGAAATCACCAAAACATCCGCAATCTGCCACCGGATCGGCAATTGCTATCCAAAGCGTTAGAGGAAGCATCACGAGCATAAACAATGCTGCGGCAATAGGTGTTGCTTTCCTATAGCATCCGAATACAAGTGAAATCCCAACGATAAATTCTGATGTGAATAGAAAGAATACCATAGCCAAAACAGCATTTCCAAGTTGATCAACCGGAATATGCATTGCGGTCAGATATTCTACCGTCTTATAATATGTGCCCCATGGATCGATTCCCTTACTTAAGCCTGATACTATAAAAACGATTCCGACAGCGAGACGCATCAGCCACGTCAACAAGACAAATATTCTCGGATATCGCTCTATCCATGGGGAAGCCTTGCGCAATGCCCATGAATCATCAAGCCAATCTCCAAACTTATCAAATCTCCGTTCTATTCCAAGTGGAGTTTTCCTACCTTCTCCACTACTCTTCATAGTTTTCATTAGTCTTGATAAGAGCGAATAGGGAATAGTTGATCATATCCATATAGTTGGCATCTATTCCTTCACTTATCAAAGTCTTACCATCATGGCATTCGATCTCTTTTGTGCGCATCAGTTTCTGAAGTATAATATCGGTAAAACTGCTCACCCTCATATGGCGCCAAGCCTCATCGTAATCATGGTTTTTATTTTCCATCAGTTGAGTAGCACTATTTAGTTTTTCATCATAGAGTCTCATGCATTCCACAGGATCGAGGTTTTCGCCGGGACCGAGTTCCAACTGAATGAGTGCCATCACACAATAATTGACTATGCCGATGAATTCCGGACGGATACCTTCATCCACCAATGCTACTCCTTTTTCTTCAATGCTCCTTATGCGCATCGCTTTAATCATTATCTGGTCGGTAAGGCTCATCGGGCGCATGATTCGCCATGATGTGCCATAATCCATTAGTTTTTTCTCAAAAAGATCGCGGCATTCTTTTTTTGCCTGTGCGAATTCTTCCGCTGTATTATGTTGTTTCATATGTCGTTTATTTTGTTTCGTCCGCTTGCCCCTTGGCTGAATAACTCTTATGGTGGGAACACGAAACTTAAATTATTTCACAAATTTAGCAAAAAATGTGCAATATAAGGGTATTTACTCAAAGTTTTTTTATAATTTTGTATGTTTAATGGCCATTAAAAGGCAAAAAACAGCATGATAAGATGTCAGAAATAAGATTCATACCTGAGTGGGAACCCGTAGAATATATCCTTCTCGCACTTCCAAATAAAGATACAGACTGGGAATACATTCTCCCGGAGGCTATTGATCAATACCAACGTCTCGTAAAAGCGATAACTGATGAAGGAATCAAAGTCGCTCTGCTTTGTCAGAATGTTGGAGAAGCCATGGAAATCATGCAAGATTCAAGACAAGAACTGATTTCATATATCCCTATGGATTACAATGACACGTGGACTCGCGACTATGGCTATATTACTGTCATTCGAGGAGAGCGTCTTCGTGCTCTTGATTTTGGATTCAATGCTTGGGGATTAAAGTTTGCTGCTGACAAAGATAATCTGGTAAATCTCAATCTTGATAAAAAGGGATTTCTTCTGCCTCTCACCTATCGCAATGAGCGTGATTTCATCCTTGAAGGCGGATCTGTGGAATCTGACGGTAAAGGCACAATATTGACTACTTCTAAGTGCTTGCTTTCCCCTAACAGGAATGGAGGGAAAACTAAATCGGAAATATCACAAGAACTTCAGAAGCGTCTTGGCGCCGAGCATGTATTGTGGCTTGACTATGGTGCTCTGGAGGGGGACGACACTGATTCTCATATTGATACTCTCGCAAGAATTGCTCCTGATGATACCATCGTATTCACCGGAACAAAAAATTTTGATGATTCTCAGTTTGAAGAACTTCTTGCCATGAGAGCACAATTGACTCTTTTCCGCACTGCGGAAGGCTATCCCTACAATCTTGTGGAACTTCCTCTCCCTGATCCGATTTATGACACTGATGGAAGTCGATTACCGGCTACATATGCCAACTACCTCGTGGCTAATGGAGTAATATTTATGCCTACTTATGCTCAGCCGGACAAAGATGAACTTGCTATGCGCACCATTAGGATTGCTTTCCCTACTCATAAGGTGGTAGGTGTGGATTGTCGCACCCTTTTGCGTCAGCATGGCTCGCTTCACTGCGCAACAATGCAGATTCCACATGGAATACTCAAACTTTGACAATTATTCTAACAGACATAATCCTCACTATGATTCCAAATACTCTAAAGATAGGAATAATACAGCACAATTTCACTGAAGATGTAGCGAAAAATCGCACACGAAACCTTGCCGCTATCCGTTCTCTTGCTGAGGAAGGTGCTCAATTGGTGGTACTGTCCGAACTTCATGACTCTTTATATTTTTGCCAATGTGAAGATGTAGAGAATTTCCGTTATGCCGAATCGCATCCGGGTGAATTTTTTGAAGTTTATTCTGAGGCGGCTCGTGAAAATAGTGTTGTTCTCGTTGCAAGCAGTTTCGAACGTCGTGCTCCCGGCCTTTATCATAACACAGCCGTTGTATTCGAATCAGATGGATCTGTCGCAGGACGCTATCGTAAGATGCATATTCCTGATGATCCCGGGTTTTATGAAAAATTCTATTTCACACCGGGCGACATGGGATTTCATCCGATCGACACATCTGTAGGAAAACTCGGAGTCCTTGTATGTTGGGATCAATGGTATCCTGAAGCAGCCCGTCTAATGGCTCTTGATGGTGCAGATATGCTTATCTATCCCACAGCAATTGGTTGGAATCCGGATGATCCCGAAGATGAGAAGCAACGTCAACGCGAAGCATGGATCACAGTGCAGCGTGCTCATGCTGTTGCCAATGGTATTCCTGTGATCTCTGTAAATCGTGTGGGCTTTGAGGAAGATCTTTCAGGAGTGTCATCCGGCATTGATTTTTGGGGTTCAAGTTTTGTTGCCGGTCCGCAAGGAGAATTGATATATCTTGCACCGGAAGACAAATCAGCAGAAGAAATAGTCGACATTGACATGAAGCGGTCAGAAAATGTAAGGCAATGGTGGCCCTTCCTTAGAGATCGTAGAATTGATGCATATGGAGATCTTACTAAAAGATTCCTTAAATAAGAATTATGGACAAGACAATTGACATAGATGGCGTTAGTCTGCACTATCGCGACACTGGAGAAGAAAATCTCCAACCTGTCATAATTATGCATGGCTGGGGATGCAATGTCGATACTGTGGCTTCCATTGAAAATATTTTCAAAGGAAAAATGAGGGTGATCAATGTCGATCTTCCGGGCCATGGGAAAAGCACAGAACCCCCAGCTGTTTGGGGCATCGAGGAGTTCACTGCGATGATGGAGAAATTTATTGCAAGGCTTGGTCTTGTTCGCCCATCTCTTATCGGACATTCATTCGGAGGCAGAATCAGCATTCTTCTCAGTTCAAGAGGAGATGTTGACAAAGTGCTATTAGTAGATGCAGCCGGAATTAAACCCAAAAGGAGTTTATCTTACTATTGGAAAGTCTATTCCTTTAAGGCTATGAAGAATACTGTCTTGCTTCTTTGCGGAAAGAAAAAAGGAAATGAAATAGTAGAAAAACTTCGAGGTAAAAAAGGATCTGCAGATTATCGCAACTCATCACCCCGCATGCGCGCTATCATGAGCAAATGCGTTAATGAAGATCTCAAATATGCAATGCCGTCAATTAAAGCGCCGGTTCTGCTCGTTTGGGGTGAAGACGATACGGCAACTCCATTGTCAGATGCAATCACGATGAAACGTCTTATCCCGGATTCCGGACTTGTGTCGTTTCCCGGATGCGGACATTACTCGTTTCTTGACAACCCGTTTGGATTTCGCGCCGCGGTAAGTTCTTTCTTCAATATCTAAATTCTTAATGATAAATCTAGTCTAATCACGATTCCTCAAACATAACACCAAAAATCTAAACAATTACCCCTTAAACCCTTAAACAATTAAACGCTTAAACAATTAAACCCTTAAACCAAACAAAAAGTGAACACTTTTTCTATCATAATACTTATAATATGCGGAATATACATGATTATCAATTTCCGCCATGATATTCATATGCTGCAGCAAAACAGTTACCGTATTGACCGCTATTGGAAATGGCTTAATAGATCAGGAGATATTTCTTCTGCAACCCGAATGGTAAACGTCGGTATACTTTTGCTATTATTCTCGACTTTACTCACTACGGCTATTAATGCTATTATCGTTGCTTGCACTTGCTGTGTCCAGGCTTTCATTTTACTCCGAAAAAAATTCAAGAAGCCCCTCGTTTTCACTCCAAGAGTCAAAAGAATCTACAGTGTTTGTGCAGTAATTTCTATTGCCATTTCTCTTGCTGTGATTCTTACTGTCGGTCGTGGCGGAAGCGATGCTTTTCTATATTATACGGGTGGACAGATTAGCCTTGGCATCATTTTATTCTTGTGTATTTTCTCATGGACTGTAGCAATATTTGCAGTTTGGCTTCTCAAACCTATTGAGGCTTCGATTAATGCTAAATATCGCAATGAGGCGATTTCAATTCTTGAAAGTATGCCCGATATTAAAATCATAGGTATTACAGGCAGTTACGGCAAGACTTCCACTAAGCATTATTTGCATCGTATTCTTTCTGAACGCTTCGATGTGTTAATGACTCCCGGAAGTTATAATACCCCTATGGGAGTAATCCGAACAGTACGCGAGATGATGAAGCCTTATCATGAAATATTCATCTGCGAGATGGGAGCCAAGCAATTAGGCGACATTAAGGAGATCTGTGATATGGTGCATCCTCAGATCGGAATTGTGACTGCAGTGGGTCCCATGCATCTTGAATCATTCAAGAGCATAGAAAATGTTCAGAAGACAAAGTTTGAACTTATTGATGCTCTCCCCTCTGACGGTTTCGGAGTCATTAACAATGATTTTGAATGGTGTGCAAATCGACCTGTAAATAACGTTGAAGTAGTCCGTTATGGTGTTTCTGATATCAAAGGATGCGATTATGTGGCTACAGATATAAAATATTCTCCGGATGGCACAGATTTTACTGTGGAAGGAAAAGATGGAACTCGTATTTATCTTCATACTCGTCTTGTAGGAGAATGCAACATTTCTAATCTGGTGGCTGCTGTTATAGTTGCTGTTCATCTTGGTATGACGCCGGATGAAATACGTCGAGCAGTAGATTCTATCGATCAAGTTGAACATCGTCTAAACGTTAAGCGCACTCCGGGTGGCGTTACTATTATTGATGATGCTTTTAACTCAAATCCGGCAGGTTCACGTATGGCTGTTGATGTGCTGTCGCAGTTCAAGAGCGGTAAAAGAATAATCGTAACTCCCGGTATGATCGAGTTGGGAAGCGAACAGGAGAAACTGAATTGGGAGCTCGGAAAGCAAATAGGTGAAAAACTGGATGTGGCTGTTATAGTGGGTGCATACAATAGAAATGCCCTTGTAGATGGTATTCGCTCTGCGGATTTTGATGAGAACAATCTTCATATTGTAGATTCATTCGCTGATTCGCAAGTGCTTCTTTCCAAAATCCTTGCTCCCGGTGACACCGTACTTTACGAGAATGATCTCCCAGACTCGTTTAAATAATGCACAATGCATAATTCATAATGCATAATTTATTGCTACTCAGCTTTCAGCAATAAAGTCTTGCAGATTTATATCTGAAAAATAATCCCGAACCGGAAAATTGGTTCGGGATTAACTATAAGTCCGTATTGTCTTTTTTTCGTTTCTTTTAATTATGCATTTTGCATTAATCAAAGTGCATTATGCATTAATAAAATGCATTATGCCATTATTAAAGGTATGCTTCAAGCATCCGCTGAAGGTCTGCAGCAGAATGTACTCCTGCACCACGCCATTCAAGTTTATTATTCTTGAAGATCATCAGTGTAGGCACTGACTGAACCATATATTTGGCAGCAAGCTGCTCATTCTTGTCAATATCTATTTTGATGATTCTTACCTTGTCACCCATCTTCTCATGAAGTTCTTCAAGAATTGGATGCATCATGCGGCAAGGACCACACCAGGTTGCAAAAAAGTCTACCAGTACAGGTGTCGAT
>CAMWQF010000054.1 GCA_947176285.1 uncultured Porphyromonadaceae bacterium | reverse complement strand
TTATAATTGTTATTTAGAAACTTTTTAATTCTTGATTTTGATTGTTTTGATGTCTATATTGTTGTGTAAAATATCATATATAGCTCTATCCCAATTCTCATTTTTGCCATTGAGTGAGTATGATTTTCAGGTATGTATAGTCAGACACTGAAAATTTTTCATTATCTTTGCAAAAAAATTATGTTTAGAGATAACTTGTGTAATGTGATTTTTATAACATAAGTTGTCATCTATTTATAATTAATTGATTTTGTATATTTTATTTAAGAATGATATTGTAATGAGAATCAAGGATAGTATATTATTAGTCATATGTCTATTTGCTGTCTGTTCCTGCGGAGGAGGAGGTAGTCTTGATGCCGAATTCGAACGTATCGACCATCTGTGCGATTCAATTCCGGAAGATGCCATTCGTGCACTTGATAGTATAGATCGCTCTTCTCTATCAGGGAAAGACCTATGTCGCTTTGATTTGCTTTCAATAAAAAGTAAAGACAAAGCATACGTTGTTCATACGTCTGACAGTAAGATTCTTGATTTGATTGATTATTACGATAAACACCGTAATGAAGGTCATTACGCAGAAGCTCTCTACTATGGAGGTCGAGTATACTCAGATATCGGGGATCTTCCTACTGCACTTGAGTTTTTTCAGAAATCACTTGATGAGATTCCAGATGATGAGAGATATCTTAGGTTTAGAAGTTCAGTCTTGGATCAGACTGGTCGTTTGTTGCATAGTCTCAGACTGGATTCTGCGGCGATTGATTATCTAGAAAAATCATTGAAGATAGAAATTCAAGAGAATAATGATTATGGAATGGCTTTTACCAACAGTCTAATTTCAAGTTCCCTTTTACGACATAAAAATATTAAGGAAGCTCGAAGATATATAGATGAGGCTATAAGAATATCTTCTCGACTTGATGTGTCTGACAGACAGACTATTCAAGTTGAATTCGCAGAAATGTTGTACGAGGAATTAAAGATAGATTCTGCACTATTGGTTATACGTTCTCTTCCATCTATGGTAGATTCAATAACTACTCCATATTGTTTGGCAGTAGCTGCAAACATATATAAAGATGCAGGAATTTTAGATACTGCTTATATGTATGCACGACAACTTACTAAGCTAAAAACTCCCAATAATAAAAAGACAGGATATAAGGTGATATTCTCCGATGAATTGAAAAACTATATATCCAAGGATACTCTTCTAAAACTAATGCCAGAATATAAGCAGACAATTGAAGACTTTTTAAATACACATGAAGCAGAGCAGGCGTTGATTCAGAATGCCCGTTATAATTATTCAAAACATGTGCAAGGTCGAGAGGATGCAGAGCGTCAACTCAACTCGTTCAAAGAGAAAGTTTGGTTTATAGGAGGATTTGTTATACTCTTAATACTCATAATACTGATCATTGTGTTATGGCATCGATATCGCAAATCTAGGAAAGACTCTCAATTGATGGAAGGCTTTATTCTAACTGAAAAACTCAAAGATGAGATTGAGCAAACTCGATTGAAAAGTGAGGAGGAAAACCGTGAGACGAGTGATCTTACCTATTCTATTAAGGCAAAAGATCGTATCCTTGAAGATATTGAGAATCTGAAAAAAAATGATCCTTATGGCTTGGTAAACAATAAATTTCTTGAATCTACCCTTTATGTGAAATTAAAGGAGAATGCAGAAAATAAGGATGAGATGTGTAAAGATATAACCTGGACACAGATTGAGAACCTTATCAAAAGTGTATCACCTGATTTCGATGTTTATCTCAATATCCTGACTCAACATCAAATTTCTGGCGCGGAGCGTAAGGTAGCAATGTTAATAAAGTTAGGATTTTCAAACACACAAATAGCAGATCTGTTAAATCGCCAACCTGCTACGGTTTCGCGTCAACGAACTTCAATAGCCGGTAAAATTGGGTGTGACAAATCGGCTGTAGACTCTATGCTTGTTAGGTTGTGAAGGTTCCATTTTGTTATAGTGAGATGCGAATTCATAACAATTTAATTCAAATATGTATCACTGATTGATTTTCTAAAATTTATCTAATCCTTTTCTAAAAATCATCTAACTGATTTTCCGATAACTAGCCGTAATTTTGCGGCATGAAAAATTTATATAAAAATCTGTTATCTGGTCTTTGCCTGATTTTGGTCTCGATTCCTAGCTTTGCGAAATCGGAACAAATAGCTATAGGATTGTTTATCGATTCGACGTTTGAAGACGAGCGACCTTCTAAAGGAAATCGTGCGCCTTCAGTTTCTGTTATAGGTACGATCGATTTCGAAAATCATCGTATAGAATTGTCATCATCTGAATTTATCTTAGCGTATGAGTTGTGGGATGAAGATGGAACGTATGTAATCGGATCGAATGCTTCAGATTCGGAATTCGTTGACTTCATATCTGGATTATCCGGTGTGTATCAACTTCGTTTGATTGGGGTAGAACATGTCTATGTAGGATATCTTGATCTCTAAAGGATGGATAAGCCGATAGGTAAAATCAGGAAAACCGATTGGATTTCTATTTTCAATTCCGTTGCATGGATGTTACTATCCGTAACATTCATTGTCTCGGGAATCCTGAAAGGAGTAGCAATGAAAGGATTCATAATAACTGTAAGGGAATTCCTTGATCTTTTGGGTCTTGAGACCTTACAGCCGTATTCCATTATATTATCCATAGCAATTTGCATGTGCGAAACTGCTATTGGAATACTAGTTTTATTTAAGCGACTGCGCCCGATACTTAGCCTGATCTATCCGGTAATCTTATCATTCTTCACAATCATCACCTATATCAATTTGACGGATATGTATGGAGGGCTCGAATCATGTGGATGCTTTGGCGAAATCATACATTTGAACCCTATGGAGACTTTCGTAAAAAATCTTTTTTTGCTCGGAATCTCTGTATTTATACTTTTTTCTACATTTTCTAATAAATTAACAAAATAATCACCATGAAACTTTGCTGTAACACAACTGCTTATTGGATTGTTAGATTGATATCCGCTATATGCATGTTTACTGCTTGTGACAGCAATCTCCGGCAGTCTCTTGAGATGGCGGGGGATAATCGTGATGAATTGAAGAAAGTACTCAATCATTTCAAGGATGATCCCGACCCATTAAAATATAAGGCGGCCAAATTCCTCATCGAGAATATGCCTTATCACTATTCATACGAAGGTAAGGGAATACAGCAATATGATTCTGTTTATCTTGCTATGGCAGAAGAGCCAATTCAATTTCGCGACAGTATCTTCAAGCAATTGATGGTAGATGTTGATGGCAAAAATATGACAGCAGTTCCTGATATTCATTCACTTAAGGCCGATTATCTGATAAAGATTATTAATGAGGCTTGCGATACGTGGAAGGCATCTACATGGTATAATGAGTATGATGAAACATTATTTTTCGACTATGTTTTGCCTTATCGCCTGCTTACAGAGCAAGTCAGTGACTGGCGAGAATTGGTTAATACAGAGTATCCTACATTAAATTCAAAGGATATACGCAGTAAGCGAGGTATAGAATTTGAGGCAGAACAAGGAGAAATCTCTGATGCAGAGATTGTATCTACCGAGAGTGCATCAAAAGGAGAAATGGCAGTCCTTTACAAGGATAATTCATCGGTAAAATTCAGTGTAAATTCACCTTTGCCTGCTAAAAAGAGTTTATTCCTGAGATATACGGCAGCCTCAAAAGATCCGGAGGTCAAAATCATTGTAAATGGGAAGTTGATCGGCAATAAACGTCTTGATCCTACAAATACGATGAAGGTTTTCCGTGATTCAAGGACAGGTGTTGACATAGTGCTGAATGGTGGAGAAAATGAGATTGTCATAGAGTATGGCAAAGGAATTGTCGGTCTTGATTTTATCAGACTTTCAGCTGTCGAGCCATTTGATGGAAGAAAAGCCGAAGATTTCTCAAAAAACTTTTATCGTATCAAGAACAATGGATCGGGGAATTATATAGCATTCGACTCTTTGAGTCAGAACGCACTTGGTGAGATCACTCTTCGTCCAATTGAGAAGAATGACAGCAGCATGATGGTTCGCCTTGACAATAGAGGAATTGGCAGCTGGAGCATTTCACCGGCTGAGTCAGATTCTATTGTGTATTGTCTTGAAGTGAAATATTGCAGTCTAAAGGAGAATGACCCGATAAGCCGATATAATTTCCTTAATGCCAATCATCAGAAGTGGGTCTTTCTCCCAATAGGGGATGGATTATATAGAATAATGAGCAAGGACAGCGGTCTTTTCCTCGAGTCATCATTTGATGAAGATGGCAAAGAACGTATTATCCAGACATTCTATGCAGGAAGAGACAGCCAGAAATGGGAACTCGAAATCTGTGGAGTAAACCCTTACCCCAATTCCCTATATACATTAGGGAGCGCAATAGCAGAGGCTCTGAAAGTATATGATGTCACAAATCAGTTTGAATGGTACGCTTTTAAAGGCAACATTCCACCCAAAGCTTCATCATTGCTTAAGGGACGCACCGGTAACTGTCGCGACGAGGCAAGCTATACAGTATACCTGTGCCGTTACCTCGGCATACCGGCAGCCGTAGATTTTACTCCTAATTGGGGCAACCGCAGTCAGGGGCATTCCTGGAGTGTCATCGTAAAGCCGGATGGAAAGTCTACCCCATTCTATATGGGCTGCGTACCCGGAGACACTGCTCATTACTACCATGGCTATATCAAGCCAAAGGTGTTCCGGCATAGATACAGGCTCAATCGGGAGATTGCGTTGGATCTTAAAGATGAGAAAGCAGTACCAAAACTATTTTATAATGCAGACTTCACGGATGTGACGGACGAATACTATACCACCACGGATGTAACAAAGAGTGTCCCGTCAGATTTAAAAGACCGTAAGGTGGCATACATCTGTGTATTTGACAACAGCAAATGGGTACCGGTACACTATGGGAATATACGGAATGGGAAAGTCACTTTCAAATCCATGGGGAGGAACATCGTATATATGGCGGGAACTTTCGATGATGGAAGGATAGTACCGTTTGGCTCTCCATTCCTTGTTGAAGGAGACGGAAATGTCCAAGATATAGAAGCGGATGCAACTTCCCTACAACGAATGACTATTCTTCGAAAATATCCATTCTTCGGTAGGCATGACCATTTCAATATTAGGATGTCCGGGGGACGTTTTCAGGGATCGAACGTCGCTGATTTCTCGAAGAAAACTGATCTATATACACATGAGGGGCTTACAGACGGCAATTGGTATGATGTAAAGATAGACGTAGACACTGCTTACCGATATGTCCGATACATAGGTCCTAACGGTTCATACTGCAATGTAAACGAGATTGAGCTCTTTTCGCCTGAGGGGATAAAGCTTACAGGAAATATAATAGGATCACAAGGGATTGCCGGAAAAACGAAAGAGAAGGTATTCGACGGTGATATCTTGACAGGATTTCATGGCGAGAGTCCGGATGGACATTGGATCGGAATGAAATTCAGCAAACCGACACGAATTGGCAGAATACGTTATATTCCTCGAAATGACGGAAACTGCATTGAGGTGGATGACGAATATGAACTTTTGTACTGGTATGATAATAAATGGAAATCTTTGGGCAAGAAAATAGCTACAGAGAATAAACTAGTATATGAAGGTATTCCTTCCGAAGGATTGTACGTAATCAGAAATCTCACAAAGGGAAAGGAGGAAAGGATATTCACATACGAGGATGGGAAACAGGTTTGGTGGTGATATATTAGGCAATTTTGCAAAATAACCATAAATACACTTTTTATGAAGAATGTAAAAAAATTTGTCTTAGGAATGGGCGCATCAGCACTTTGTCTATGTGCTGTAGCCTTTGGACACAATTCCGTGAGTTCTAGCAAAGATCTCTGGGCTGAGAACATCGAAGCTCTGACAGACGATGAATATGAAACTTATACAACGTGGACATGTTCGGGGACACCCATAACCGTGCAATGTAGTGCTTCCTGTGGAGTGTGCGGAACTACGGTATCCGGTGCAGGCACATTAAGTGGAACACACAAATGTTGGATAAAAAAGGATCAAGTATTACCAGCTTCACCAGCATCACCAGCATAACCCATAATTTCATAAGAGTTGCTATAGTTGAATCATAAAGTATTTGTGCATTTCAAGCGTGGAGAGTAATTTCTGCAAGAGACAGAGAATGTAGTTAGCGCACTCCGTGCGCGTCCCCGCGCGTCCTGCCCCTTACTTTTCCCGATATGACAGAAATGCCCATTTACTTTGTGTTAGACCTATAAATAAAATTCCTTGGTTACACGCATTATGTTTGGCTTATCTTATAATAAGTCAGACATAATGCAAGGTATTACAAAGTATTTATTTTCGAAATATAATTAAACATAATAAATTAGATATGGGAAAGTCAATCAACTGTATTGGTATAATTCTGGTTGCATTCTTGTTTGCCAATTGTAATAAGTCCGAATCAAAGATTGAATACAATTCTGATATTCTAAATCATGTCTCTGGAGATTCTGTTAGTGCTATTCAAATTGAATCTACGATAGACTTTGGGACCCCGGCATCAATTGATTTTATCAACGACAGTCTGATGGTTATATTAGATACAAACATAGGCGAGAATGTTGCGCATATAATTGATACGCGAGGAAAACATATTTGTAGTTTCGGGAAAAAAGGACGCGGTGAAGGAGAACTCCTGTCTCCCAAGAATCTGACTATAACTGAAAATAATGATTCAATTTATTTGTTTGACGTCATGATGAATCGGATGATTGGATATAGCCTCACTGGACTTCTTAATGGAGAGAGTCAATCTCCAAAAGTAGTTCAATACGATATTAATATTATTCCTGACCAAGAATACAGATTTATGCACATAGAGGCGGGATCTTCTGGAAATATTCTTGGCTTCAGTGCAGATAAAAATAGAATAGTCTCAATAAAAGGTGAAGAGATTGAGAATATTTATTCTGATTATCCTCCAACAGATTCCGACGTTGAGACAAACCGATCTATATGGAATTATACAGGAGGGCTATATTCAATATCTCCAGATAGAGAAAAACTTGTAGTCGCAACCTATATTGGTGGTTTATTTGAAATTTTTGATATAACCAATAATCACATTGTTTCAAAAGTTATAAAAGGTTTCTACAAGCCTGTGTATAAATATGCAGAGGGAGCGATCCCAAAGTGTGTTATCCCCAATCCTGAGAATATGATTACTGGATTTAGAACCATAAGCGCAGGATATAAAGATTTTATAGCCGTTATTGATGGACCTGAATCCTCAAGAATAAATGAAATTTTAACTTTCGACTATAATGGGGATCTCAAAAATCGAAAAATTCTAAAAAATGCCTGGTGCAATGTCATAGGTCGCAATCAAAAAGGAGATGTATTCTTTTTTGGGTGGGATAAGAATTTGTCAAATATGCATTTATATAAGGTAACACAGTGATATGTCTTTGTCTAAAAAAAGATTCTGGATTATCGGAGTCCTGATCTTTTCAGTGTTTGTAGTAGTTTTACTCTATCATTCGATACATCCTCAACGCGCATTAACACGACAAATCGTTGAGATGGAGGGTATTTTTGTGAATCTGGACTTTAATAAAGCTGAGGTATTTCTTGACGGAATTGATTCAGTATATCGACGTGAAGATGTGACGAAGCTTGTGATTTTCGTTGATAGCCTATCATGTTCAAGCTGTTTTCTAAGTCACATGATGCAATATTATGACATCAACGATAGTCTCGACGTTCATGATGGTCATCTTTTGGTAATCTTGCATCCTCAGCAAAGTCGAGTAGACGAAGTTCGTAAAAAACTTAAAGCTGAGAAATATCCGTTTTGGTGTGTCATAGACAAAGACAATGAATTCCTAAGTAATAATCCTACGCTACCGGACAATAAACTCTTGCACACTTTCTTGCTAAATAATGATAATCGTATCATTCTTATCGGAGACCCCGCAAATAATCCCAGAATAAGAGAACTATTCCTAAAACAATTGCATCAGAACATGAAAAATTAATAGCGTCAAACATTGATTTAGGTATTTGTGCTTTTTAGATTTGGATAGGTTTTCTTGTATTCGGCAAGAGAATATTTTGGTAGACATATTTCCATATTAGATTGTTATTTCAGTTCCAGTATTATTACCTACTAAAACCGAAGCTCAACTTTGGACAATTTAATGTTCGTATGATCTTTGAATTAAGTAATAACAGATTCACTAACATAGTCATCAAATTCTTGAATTTGATGACTATGCTTATTGCGTTTAGTTATGGTCTGTGGATACTGACACGAGTATTCTTGTTTGATCAGTTTATCACACCTACGGAGTCAATGATGGTGACTCTGATGCCCGGTGACAGGATAATTGTCAACAAAACAATTGCTGGAGCAAGAATCTATTCAGATTTTGATTTCAAGAAAGAAGGAGTCGAATTGAAGAGTTGGTGTACACGCGCGAGACGGCATGTGATGCCCAACGACATTGTGGTTTTCAATTTCCCGCTTCATAATGGCAAAATTAATTTTGTAATAAATAATGTGTATGCCAAAAGATGCATCGGTACACCTGGAGATTCGGTTTCGATTGTTAGCGGTTTTTTTCACAACTCCAATTATCCGGGACTGATCGGTCTGGAAAAGGCACAGGATGCTTTCCACAATATGCCTGACAGTGTTTTTCCACCTGAAGCGTTCTCCACCTTACCTTGGGACAGACATTTTACTTGGACAATTAAGGATTTTGGACCGTTGTATCTCCCTAGAAAAGGAGACTATATGAAACTTACAGCAAAAGAAGGTTGCGAATACCGAATGATCCTTGAATGGGAAACCGGAAAGACAATCATGTATGATTGGGAGAAGAATCAGGTGTTTGCCGACGACAAACCGCTTGAACACCATGTGTTTAAACACGGATATTATTTCTTATGCGGTGACAATGTTTCAAACTCCAATGACTCTCGGTATTGGGGACTTGTCCCGGAGGAATATATAGTAGGGGTTGTGTCAAGGATATCATATTCAATTGACCCCAAAACCGGAAAATATAGAAAAGATCGATTTCTTAAGAAACCGATATAATATGATGTTTAAGAAGCTGATAGAAGACATATTGTGCCGTGTAATAGGCGTTGTGAAAGTAATCCATGTAGATACATGGATTGCTTCAGTTTGCATCATATCTTTTCTCTTCATATCTATTTTGCCTGTTAGTGTAGATAGATCTGAAACTGAAATTTTTCTTTGCTATTTGATTCCGGCAATAGCTATATATGGAGCTCTGACTGTCTTCATTAGGAAGGTCAAGGTTCGATTCAACTGGATAGATGGACTAGTATTGGGGTGGTATGCTTATGCAATGTGTAGACTCTGGTTTGATACAACATATCCAGTAGCAGGATTCGCCATACGAGCTACGCTTATGAGTATGCTTTATGTATCGATGAGGTCTTTGCTTTCAGGATGCCGATTGTCGGGAAATGTCATTGTATTTCTTCTTATCTTTTTTGCTGTTGTAGAAGCCGGTATGGGATATTTACAGATAATATCCGGAACGAGTCGGCATCATCTCTATCCGATCACCGGATCATTTCTTAATCCTGGTCCCTATTCTGCGTATCTTGCATTGGGTATAGTAGCTTTATGTAAAAAACTCACGCGGAGATCACAAAGTCGCAAACACTCAATTCTTGGGGATGCTTCACTTCTATTTATGGCAGTTCCATTGATAATGACTATGAGTAGGGCTTCTTTTCTTGCCATCTTTATTTGTCTTGTTATACTTTTCCATCACAAGATCAAGGGTTGGAGACTATGGAGCATATTCATCGTCACTGCTTCACTCTTCGCCGTAAGCTTTTATTTCTTGAAGTCAGGTTCAGCAGATGGAAGAGGAATTATCAATTATATAGGTATTCATTGCTTCTTGGACAATCCTCTGTGGGGTAATGGAATTGGAAGTTTCTTCAATCAATATGCCTTAAAGACAGCAGAAATATGTGCTACTAATTCGGACATTAATCTTACAAGTGTAGACGTTATTGATTATGCTTTCAATGATTTGCTTCTCGTCGGAGTGGAGCAGGGAGTAGTGGGAGTGGTATTTGCTTTATTTCTGATTGGCTTAGTATTGCACAGACTTTGGAAGATATGCCGTCCGCTATTTCTTGTGGCTTTGTCTCTTTTAATAATTTCATTATTCTCATATCCTTTTGAACTGCTACCCTATCAGATTATTGGAGTAATCATAGTTTCTTATGCCGCGACAAATCAGATAACTTCAAAGGCAGAAAAAGAATATTCTTTGTGTTATCCGATAATTAAGAATATTGTGGTGCTAATTTTCATATTCTTTATATCAATTCTATGCAAAAATGTAATTCAAGAACGTTTGGACGCTGAAAAAGAATATCGATTGTTGGCAGGACTTCATGACAGAGCATTCACAAAGGATTACTACTCTCTGCTGCCTTATTTAGAGGACAACAAGCACTTTCTATTTGATTTCGCCAAGATTCTTAAGGAGCAAGGACGATACAATGACAGCAACGATATGCTCCGTAGAGGTGCATTAATCAGTAATGACCCGATGTTCTTAGTAATACAAGGAAACAATTACCGGGATATGAATGCATATGACCTTGCTGAAAAAGCCTATCAACAGGCTTGGCACACAATGCCAAACCGGATATATCCACTCTATCAGTTGATGAAACTATATGAACAGACTGGCAATACGGACAAGGCCAAAGCATACGCAGAAAGAATAATTGAGTTCAAGGAAAAGATACCCTCTCCTGCAGTCAACGAGATAAAAGAAGAAGCTCATAAAATATACGAATATGGCATATAGAGCGATCATATACTTCGTTTTCTTTATAAATCTGCTTCTGCCCGTCTGTATATATGGGCAGAAGCGAACTTTGTCTCTAAGCGATGCCATAGAAATAGCGCAGGTACGAAGTTATGATGCGATGGCAGCGCGACTTAATTTCATGAGCCAGTATTGGAGCTACCGCTCTTATAAAGCTGAACTGCTTCCATCGGTAAACCTTTCTGGCGGATTAATGGAATTTGACCGATCGATGGTGCAAACCCGCGACTATGAAAGCGGTCAGATATATTATGTAGAAAACAATACTCTCTCCAACTCACTTTCTCTCTCAATCGACCAGAATATCGCTCCACTCGGAGGAACCTTGTCTGTTCAGTCGTATCTCCACAGACTCGACCAGTTCAGCTACGGCAACCGACTCTACAACAGCCGCCCTATACGACTGAGCTATACACAGCCACTTTTTGCTTTCAACCGACTCAAATGGATGAAGAAGACTCAACCGCTCAAATACGATATGGCAAAGCGCAGTTACCTCGAGGCAATGGAGGGTGTCGGAATTGAAGTTGTAAATCTTTTCTTTAATGTGCTCTCAGCTCAGTCAAACCTTCGGCAAGCGGAAAATAACCTTAAAGACCGCCGAGCTCTTCTCGAAATTGCTAACAAAAGATTTGGAATAGGCACTATAACTAAGAGTGATCTGCTGCAACTCGAACTCTCTGTGCTGAATGCAGAAGTGGAGGTGGGCGACAATAAGCTATATCTCCGAAACAACTTATTCAGGCTACTCTCCTATCTTCGGATTCCATCTGACTTGGACGTGACTCTAATATCTCCATACACCATCACCGACATCATGATGATAGAGGATGACGTTATAGAACGAGCACTCAATAACTCATCGCACAATCTCCAGCAGAAAGTGAGCATACTGGAATCGGAGCAGAGTGTGGCGCAGGCTAAGGGAAGCCGCGGACTCCAGATGCAGATACACACCCAATTAGGT
>CAMWQF010000053.1 GCA_947176285.1 uncultured Porphyromonadaceae bacterium | reverse complement strand
CCTCCCCTGAATTCACATAGTTGCTCGCTAACTTGATGAAACGGTCTACGCTCATTGCCGCTGTACGCTGATCTCTGATTACGAAGGGGATAAAGGCATTGTCAATACTGTCTTTCATCAGTTGCGACGAGATGGAATCTCTCATCACCGGAGTGTCAAACTCTGCTGTAAGAAGAGGATACCGCCATGGCTGATTGAGTTCGTAACTGAAGTTCTGATGGTCGCTTTTCATTATTAGAAGCAACACTATCACTGAGGCTGTCAGCGCAACGCTTATCTTAAGTATCGATGCGTTTGATATTAAGTCTTTTGCATTCATAGTCTTGTCTTTATAATATTTCGGGCATGCGCGGTCACGCAGTCAGAGAGCCAACTTTCTTCCGGAGTCACATTTTTCACCGTGATGATTTCCACAAGGTCGCCGCTTTCAAGCACATACGAGGGCTCCACAAGCCGGCGGTTGATTTTTCCACCAATACAATGGTCGCCCAAATATTCGTCTACAGCGTAGGCAAAATCAAGCACGGTTCCTCCCGATGGGAGTTCCACCAAATCTCCTCCCGGAGTGAATAGATAGATTTGCTCAGCGAATAGATTAAAACGAAGGGTGTCTAAGAAATCTACTGCATTGGGTTCCGGATTGGCAAGTATTTCTTTGACGGAATTCACAAGATTGTCAAGGCGTTCGGTGTCAGTCTGCACACCATCTTTATATTTCCAGTGTGCAGCATATCCAAGTTCTGCTATGTCATCCATCTTCCGGCTCCTAATCTGAACCTCCGTCCAGCGTCCTTTGTCGTCGCGTACCGTCACGTGCAGAGCTCGGTAGCCATTGTCTTTCGGTGTCTTTAGCCAATCACGTGTGCGCTCCGGATGGATAGCATATCTTTCTGACAGCATGTCTGCTATCTTGCGAGCC
Organism: uncultured Porphyromonadaceae bacterium; assembly: GCA_947176285.1. Classification (GTDB taxonomy): domain Bacteria; phylum Bacteroidota; class Bacteroidia; order Bacteroidales; family Muribaculaceae; genus Lepagella. Next base: position 11,164 of record CAMWQF010000053.1, on the reverse strand, counting down.
ATAGGCTCCTCTATTTCATCATCATCATTTTCATAGATAACCCTTACGGCATACACGTCATATACCTCTTCATAGGGAATCCCTTTCTTCTGCATCTTCCGGAATATGGAGTAGATGCTTTTTACTCTTGCCTTAATTTCGCATTTTATTCCCTCTTGATGAAGCCTATCTCTCAAAGGAGCCACAAAGGAATCTACAATTCGTTGCCTTTCGCTTCCACTTTGCTCCAGTTTTTGCAATATGTAGTGGTAATCATCCGGATTCTCACATCTGAAAGCGAGATCTTCAAATTCTCCTTTCATGCTGTAAAGTCCAAGACGCTCAGCAAGCGGAGCATACACATAGAGCGACTCTCTTGCCACTCTTCGGCGTCTTTCAGGCTGTTGCGTGTCAATGTTCCGAAGATTGTGCATTCTGTCTGCCATCTTTACCAATATTACCCTTACGTCTGTGCTCATCGACATCATCATGTCACGCAGTTTCTGTGCCTGAGTGTCGGCGGCATGTCCGAAAATACCTCCGGATAGTTTATTGATGCCTCCTACAATCGATGATATTTTCTTCCCAAAATTGGCTTCGATGTCTTCTAATCCCATATCGGTGTGTTCCACTATGTCATGCAGCAACGCGCATACTATCGTAGTGGAACCCAATCCGAGTTCTCGGCTGCATATCAATGCCACGGCTATGGCATGAAGAATATAGGGGCTGCCGTCATTCCGACGGCAACCCTGATGCGCTGTGCGGGCAAACCTGAACGCTTTGCCTATAAGCTCCACCTTCCGGCGATGTTTGCTCTCAATGTATGATTGAAGAAGCTCATCGTAGGAATGGTCTATTTTTATTTCCTCCTCGGGGCTAAACGCTTTGGATTTCGGCTTAGCCTTATAGGATACTTCATTCATCTTCAGTTGATATCTCAGCGTATCACATACTTCTTCCCTGCATGGATATAGATTCCTTTCTCGAGCGATCCGAGGTCTTCTTTCGAAGCTCCACGCATTACTACCCTGCCTGAAAGATCATACACGTCTGCCACTGTCAATTCTTCTGATCCGATACTTTCCACACCCGAAGTAGAGCATCCTTGCACGGCAGCATTGATGAACTCTCCGGTGTTTGCATCTATTAGGATGACGCATACCTTGGTTTTTGCTTTGTCAGTTATTCCGGTTGGAAGATTAAAGTCGAATGTCGCGTCGTTCCATTCTCCAGCCACTACAGTGGATGGAACATAGCCACCCTTGCCATTGAAGCCGCTATACACTCCGGCTGTCTCCATCGCACTCGTGCCTCTTACTACGTCATCGTAATACCATAAAACTGACTGCTTGCCGTATGTGCCACCTTTGCCCCATTCTCCAAGAATAGGCGCTTCAGTATTAAACATTCCGTTGGTCTGCACGCCGACAAGGTTATCTTCCATGATAACGCCGAATACATTGACAGCTGCATCATCCTTATTAACTGCAAAGCGCACAGACATGTCTACCGATATCTTATTCGAAGACCCGTCGATTACAGCATCTGCAATCTTCACGTCGGCTAAAGCCATCTCGCCAAGTTGTGCTTCTGCTGTCTGTAGCCAGGTCTTTCCATCCGGCGCTGTGAATTGGTAATCGGTCAGATTAGCATACATCGGGCTTACCGGAACGCTTCTTCCTATTGAAGCCATCGGCGCAGCATTCATTCCAAGGAAATTAGTGTATGCGGTGTGTTCCGGTCCTCCATATTTATCACCCTGATAACTGTGGATGGCAATTGGAATTATTTGGTCGCCGTAGAGATCAAGAAGATATTCTGTTGCTACAATTCCCTGAGGACAGAACTGGCAACCTGTGCCGGTCATCTCTTCAAGCACAACTCTCTTAGTGGTGGCAAAGAGAAGGTTTCTTATCTCATGCTTCACATTGATGCAGTCTTCGCCGGAAGTGAATTCAACATTGAATACATCTGAATATCCCTTGCGGAGTGCAACCGGAGTGCTGAAAGTGAATGAACACATTTCTCCGTTCTCAAGTTTCTCGTCGGAACTTACCTTTTCAATTTCTTTTCCTTCCGCATCTTTCAAAGTCAATGTATATCCGTCAAGACCATCCGCTTTCATAGTGACGAAGCGTCCTTTGATGATTGCATTGTCGGCATCTACCATAGTCTTTTCAGTGTCAATGCTTATGATGGCCGGGACTTCTCTGCTCACAAGGATATCATCTACAAATACAATCGATTGGTTTTGATTGTCATTGACAAAGGCAATATAGATATATTTGCCGGCATATCTTGAAAGGTCCACTCTGTTGGTAGTCCAATCTCCGGCAAGTGTATTCTCGCTGCTTCCGGGAGTCTGCTTTGCGTTGTATACAAGATCGCCGTTGAAGCGGACCTTTTCAATTATATTCTCTGTAAGAATTGTGACGATGTCTTCTGTGTCCCATACATATACCTTCAGAAGGTCGTTCTTCGCAGCCTTAAATCCCTGAGATTTGAATGTCAGGGTTGCCTGATCATCCGGTATATACAACTGTTGGGTCATCATCCAGTCGTTTGATTTTCCTGCCGGATCATAGCTGGAATGAGAGGCTGCGGCATAATTGCCTGTTTCGTCTCCTTCATCAAGCACCGGCATCCATGGAGTGTTGTCTTTGTCAAAGCCATAGGAAGCCATCTCGCTCGATGGATTATTATGATCCCCTTCGTAGAGCATCATGCCGGCAACTCCGAGTGAGAAGTCCTCGCTGAAGATAGTATTGGAACTTGGGTCTATTTCAGGCACATAACTGCCGTGGTAAGTGATTGAGAATGCCTCATTGGCACCTTCGCCTGAGAGGTCGGTCACTGTGCCGGCTCCAAAGTCTATTCGATAGTCGGTCCCTTCTGCAAGTCTCTGCTCTGATACGGGATACACCATGACTTGCTTTCCGCTTACAGATGCATTAAGCGTATACAGATACTCTTCTTTATCGTCTTTTATTTGTGTCAGGCTGATAAGAGGATTTTCTCCTACGCTCAGAGCTGCATTGAATGTGATTATTATTGGATTTGTAGTCAAGTTCAGACGTGGCACACTTGCTCCATTTTCCGGTGAGAATGAGACAGGCTTGACTGCGCCTGCCTCACGTCCTCGGTAAGTGACACGTATTTCCTTGTTCATTCGCTCCTTATCTCCGGCGATACATACAGTTCCTGCCGGAATCACTATTGTATAGGCTTTTTCGGATTCAAGTGAGAAGTTGCGGAAATTCACCTCTACACGCTTGCTGTTGTCTGCTTGTGTGGTGAAATTTATAGAGTTGCGCAGAGCATTCCCTTCTGAATCATATATTGTCACGCAGTTCTTCTCTCCAATTATCTCTACTTCTCTGCCCATGTCAACCACCATAGATTTAAGCATAGAGAATTGTGCTCCATCCACAGGCGACACTCTGTAGTCGCCAAGAAGGTCTACATCTTCGCATATCTCGTTGAGCGGACGTGGCAAAGTGATGATGTATGTTATGTTCTGTGCATAGTCTGGAGATAAGATCGTGAGGTTGTCGTCAGAGACGTTCATCACAGTTCCGGAAAGTCCAAGATCATCCTTGGTGATGTCATTAAGCCAGTCTATGCCATATATTTGTTTGAGCACAGACTTCCAATCATACCAATATTTGCCTACCTTAGCACTCCAGTTGCGCACCGGAGTCCCAGTAGGTGTTGAGCCGTAGATTACTCCATCTGTACCAATTGCCCACACTCCATATCCATCGCCGTCAGGATGCAATGTGAAGTTCTCCGGATCTGACACCGGGCATGTGAAGGGGACTGAAGCATCTCCCGATGTCATGCACACGCCTCCGAAGAGTTTGCCATCTGACGAAAGTACACATTCCCCGACTCCACCAATATGATCGTTGAGTGGTTTGAGTCTTCCGTTCTCATACTTCATTCCAAGGGGTATCCATTTCTCTTCATCTCGGTTATACAGGAATTCCCATGTGATCTGCGGATAAAGGTAATCTACAGTTCCTATTACAACTTTAGCATCCGGAGTTATTCCGGTGAGTCGCACATTTAGATCTGCATCGCTCCACTCAGCCGGATTTCCTCCCTGCTCTATCATATCCTTATTGCGGGGATTGGATGTCATCATTCCCGGCAACTCTACGAGTTTCAATGTCTCAAGATCCCACATGCAAGGATATTCATTGAAGAGGTCGATGCTTACTCTGCCTACAGCATATTTGCCATCCGGCGTCATCGCCGACAAAGTGCCGGTGTTGTATCCTTTGGGCATTGGAAGTGCTTTCCAGCGGCTGCCGTCTTTCCATACAGCAGGTACCCCATTGTAGCTGCCACCTACTGTCTTGCCGTCGTTGCTGACGCATGTGGCTCCAATCGGTGTCGACATCATTCCTTCAGTGTCGTTGAAAAGTTCAATGCTTTCGCCGGAGGTTACATTCACCATCCGAGGGTAGCAGGAATATGAACTGTTTTCAGGGTGCACTGCATCGCCCACAGCCCATTTGCCGTTGGCTGACATTGCCGACAAACTTCCGTTATATAGCGGGCTTATTGTCAATATTGTGGGTTTTTCATCTGCGGCTGCAGTCAGTGTTAGTGCCGCAAATGCACCCAGCATAATCGATTTGAGGTTTAAAATCTGTTTCATATGTCGTTTGTTTTTTTGCGTGCTTACTATGGTTCCGGAGAGGAGTCTCACGTCCTCCCCGGATAACTTATTATTTTACTACGAGTTTCTTGCCATTTACGATATAAATGCCCTTATTGAGAGCCTTGGTGTCGGCTGAAGATGCATTGCGAAGCACTACGCGACCCTGCATATCGTAGACATCTGATGTTGATGTTGCGTCAACTGTTCCTATTGCGCTGCCTCCCAGGATTGTATATGAAAGGCGGATTTCCGGGTTGCATGAGCCGGTCATACCTTCTTCAAAGCCCTCTGTGGTGATGCAACGTGCGGGTAACACTATTTCATAGCTGCCTGATGCAGTGACAGGAGTATCCAGTATCACAAGAATTGCATTCCAATCATCCCAGTCAAGATCACAATATCCACCGGTGACAACTTCATTGTTGGCGTTATATACTGTCACATCGCCTCCATTTAGGGCTACCGCTGCCGGGAATGTGAGCCTTATGGTCTGAATAGATTCCACATTTGAGCCATTGGCAGGATCAGACTCTATAAAGTTAAAGGTTTCCTGTTCAGCAGGGTCGATGCCTGGGTTGACAGGTGTGTCATCTGCTTTACCTGTAACTTGGAAGCCTGAATAGACGCTCTTACTTGCACTGCCTTCAAACTGTTCGCCAAAATTAAAACATCCGGGGCCAAAATAAATCACATAAGATCCTTCAGCCACGATGTTGATTGGCACTACATTCCAGTCGTTGTCCATAATTTTTGTAAACCGGAATTCTGTAGCAGAAACTTCATCATTCTCCGGCACTTCATAGACAAGAGTTCCCAACGCTTCTCCAAGCATATTCTGAATCTCTGCTTGTCCGTTCCATGACCATGTCATCGGCTCCCCATTCTCAGACTTAACTACTATCTCAGTCACTCGGTCGAGGGTCTCTCCATTTTTCGGAGATGCTACTACGATGCTTTTTGCGCCAAGGTCGCATACCCATTCCCCTACGAAACATGATTCTTTTTCCAATCCGAAATCACCTTTCAGTTGATAGCCGTCCATATCTCTTGCATAGATATTAATGGTCAGGATAGCGTCGATGGTCTTGATGTAATCATCATTGGAGAGGTCAAGCGTCCAGACGGTCTTGTCTTCATTAGACGAAAGATATGTCTCGGGATAAATGTTTTCACCAAATAGCCCTTGCGGTGTAGACGCCTGATAGACATTCACCGGACCTGAGAATGTATATGTGAACACAGCCTGAGATGGCTCACTGATAGTGAGTGTCATTGGTTCCGGGTCAATGCTCAAAAGTTGCAGACTGGAATATTTGAAACCCTCTCCCTTTCCTGTGAATGTATAGTATTCGCGTGCTACAATTGGTGTTTCTGCTCCGTCCTCTGTGTGATCATCCTTGCCGTTGTAGAACACAAACTCGGCTGTATAAGTGCGGTCATCTGTAAACTTGTAGGTATTTGCCACTTCCCATTCGATAGGTGAGTCGTTTCCTAAAGTTCTCCCCGTGTAAAAACTGCTTGAGTTAATGTAAATATCACCGGTTGAATTGTCTTTGACAAAAAGTTTTGCCAATCCGATTGCATCATTGTGGTTGGTGTTGACTATGATTTTCTGATCGCTCCATAGTCCCTGAGGCTCTGATAAATCCGGAGAGAGGGAAAGGATCTTGAAATCGTCAAACATACCCTTTGCCAGTTCTTGGAGCGCTACTGTAAAGTAGAATTGTTTTGCTGCGCTTTTTTCTCCATCTGCATTGACTAAAAGTCCTTCCGGGAAAATGAGCGTATACTCTCCATTGCTCTTGAAATCAGATAAATTGAAATTATATAAGTATTCATCCCAAGTGGGGTCTGTAGAAGGAGACAGAACGCCGGGGATTTCATTCCCATCTTCATCTGTCCAAATCGGCACTAAATCGGTTGTGGATAAGCCGGATGTGTTTGATGCGAATTTAAGAGTTTCAAGCATATATGCTTGAGTCACTTCTACACTTGGATTCGGCTGCATTACAGCCGGATCCCACTCGAAAGCGGAAGCGCTTGCCACAACTGTTGAAGCTACGGCAAAAGAAAGTAATTGTCTAATTTTCATAGGCATTTTTTATATTAATTTAATTCAAGTTTCGCTTCTTATATTGTGATTTGTAATCCATAAGCGCACTTGCAGCGCTTATGGATTATGCTTTACGGATGTTGCAAAGCAACATGTGTCTTAGTGTTATTTTACTATTACTTTTTTGCCGTTGCTAATATAGATTCCTTTATCGGGTGAAGCTATGCGGCGACCTGTAAGATCGAAATACACTCTGTCGGATTCTTCCATTTCTATTGAGTCAACGGCTGACGTCGATGACTTATATTTCACGAGGATGTCTGTGCTGTGGTCAAGTCCGTCGGCACACAATAGGCCTCCGAGAGTGACAACGATTTCTGAATTTGGGTCAGGTTCAATAGTTGGGGCATTGAGATTATAGAGCATAGCATCATCTGAATCTTCTGTTGCTGTCAACTCGCTGTAAGGGACTGATATCTTTGCCGACTCCCCATTCTTAATATATGAGAAGTCTACTGAGTCGAAGATTATCTTCTTTCCATTCATGACCCATATTTCCATCGGATCCCCGCTGTTTAGCTCAGACCCGGAAAGAGGAAGCCAGTCGGCGGCTATGCTATATACCACACTCTTGAGATTATAGCTGTATCCGAAAGAATAAGGACTTGATGCATATCCGGTCAATACATATTGTCCGTCTGCACTCTTAATCCCTGTTATGGTAAGGCCTATGGTTGGCTGTGCTGGCAATCCGGGAATCATCTGATCGGGGAAACGGGTAACTCCTTGAAGATTTACAGAGCACGTTTTTCCTTCTATAGTGACTGGAGGACGTTCCATATACATGCCCATTTCTACATTGTCAGAATCACCATAAGAAATTTCAGCGATTGGATGGCATTTTGGATCAAGTGGCTCGCTGAATGTGAGACTCACTATTCCTTCATTGCTCCCCGGGAGATAGTAGGTCTGGAAGTCTGTCATTCCGCTTTCCGGAGTTCCACTTTGCCAGATGAGTTCAGCAGGTTTTCCTGCCATCTTATACTTAAGGATCAGTTTTCCTACACCATATCCAAAATCCGGACGGTTGCTTGCATCGTTGGCATCTCGGATTCCTGTAAAATTAAGTGTGAGTTCATCGCCGGCATTGATTTTGCCTTCGCGATATAATTTTCGGAGCGTATTAAACCAGTCTACTATTATATAGGAGTTTGACACTTGCGCTGTCATTTCTATTGAAGTGTCGTTGACATTAAGTGTACACTTGGTGTATTTTACCGGGATGCTGAATGCTATAGTTGCGCTGTAGTCAGTGGCAATCGAAACCGGAGTCTCTCCTACAGGAGGATCTACGTAAGAAAGTGTAAGCATTTCGTTGTCTACCGTAAAACGGAAATTGCCACCTTCGAGGGGAAACGCTAAGTAGAAATATATTGTCTCTCCTTCTGTCACATCGTAAGTGCGCACCTTTTCTCCTGATGCTCCGTAGTAACTGTTTGTAGAAATCATGGCATTGGCATGACCTTCATCTTCATATGGTGTGATTTCTTCTCCCGTTGAATAGCATACGATCTTTCCAGTTTTTGTGGGAGTGTAATATCCCATGACTGGCACCATAGACTGATATTCATATGTCGCATTTGGCTGCATTTCGCCGAAATCAATCGAATTCGCAGCGTTGGCAGACATAGCTGTGCTTATCACTGAGCAAGCAAGTAGATATTTAAATTTCATTAAGATTCAATATTATGGTTTATATGAATATGGAATAATTTCACAAAAGTATAAAAATAATTTTGAATATTGAGAAAAAACATTGTTAAAAAAATAAAAAGGGAAGACCGCAGCAGCGAACTTCCCTTTCATAAAATAAGCAGATATGTTTTATTATTTTATGGGGTCTGTATTAATATACTCTATTCACTATAACATATCAAAGTCTGGCTTTTTCGCGCTCAATGTATGAGTCGATTGAAATGCCATTGCCAAGTGTAAACTCGGGATAGTCCTTTTTAATGCTCTCATAGCAATTTAAAGCATCGTTATATTTTTTTTGCTCGTCGTAGACTACCGCTTGCTTCAGCAAGGCGCGGGGAGCGATTTGCGGATTCCCTTTCCCTTTCTTTTCTGCAGTCTTGAATGCTGAGATGGCATCATCATATTTCTTGAGGTTGACATAGCAGTCACCAAGAAGTATCTGAGCATTTGCGTCAAGCACCTTGTCGCTTGAACTGAATTTCTTCAAATATTTCGCTGCCTCATCATATTTCCCGGAATTGTAGAGGGTCTCGGCTGCGCTCAGTGCTGCAAGTTTGCCGGCTGCTGTGCTACTGTATTCGTCAGCCACCTTCTTATATTGTGCTGCGCTCAGGGAGTCGTTCATCATTGAAGAAAGCTCTACTTTGTTGTAGGCTTCCATTGCTTTGTTGTTGGTAGGGATTTTGTAAAGATAGAGCCATGCAAATGTGAGGCAAGCCACTACTAAGATTGCTCCCATGGCGATTCCCATTGCCTTCTTGTTTGTCTCTATGTTTCTTCCGAGGTTGGTCAGCCTGTTGTTGATGTTTTCGAGCTGATCAGGCTGCTCGGGTGTCTGGTTGCTTGATGCCATTATCTTATTATGTTTCTTTATTATCCGTTAATTGTCAGCACTTTATGAGGTGTAATGCCCATACTGCGCCCATCTGAAGTGCAAAGTTAGTGATTTTTTTTATCCTATGCAAATTATTTTGTAATATTTTTCCCTTTGTTTTATAATCTATGGATTTCATGCTTGCGAAAGATGGGCTGCTTATTTTGAATTTTGCCAAAAAATGAGTAATTTTGCATTATGGAAAAGAATCGTCAGAATATTGCCATCGAGCAGAAACTCTCTCAACGCTTGACTCAGCAGCAACTCCGCTTCGTGAGGATGCTTGAGATGTCCGCTCCGGAGCTTGATGATGAGGTGCAGCGCGAGATGGAAGCCAATCCTGCGCTCGTGGCTGATGACGACGATTCTTATCTATCGCCTGAAGCCACTCTTTCTCCCGCAATGACGGAATGGAACGCTACCCCTCATTATGCTTCACGAGGTGATTTTCAAGAATTGCCAATCGCTGATGTGGCTCCATCTCTTTATGAATCTCTCCTGACCCAGTTAGGTCAACTCCATCTAGAAGCGGATGTGCTGACTGCTGCTCGGTTTATAGTAGGCTCCCTTGATTCAAACGGTCGTCTGCAACGGGATCCTGCATTTCTTGTCAACGACCTTGCTTTCTCTGAAGGCATAGATCTTCCTCAGTCGGTGATGGACGAGGCTTTTGCTATAGTCCGAACTCTCGAGCCTCACGGCATATGCGCTATCTCGCTTGCCGATTGCCTATCTTTGCAACTCGAATATCTTCCCCCTTCGCAGGAAAGAGACGATGCACTAAGAATTCTTAACGAGCAATATGAAGCATTCTCGATGCTTCATACCCATTTGCTCGTTTCCCGTCTTAAATTATCCCAAGAAAGGGTGAATGCTGCTATCGAACTTATCCGTACTCTCAATCCTAAACCGGGGGCTTCAGTAGATTCTGCCGCTGCCGGCACCAACACCATAATCCCTGATGTGATTATTGACACTTCCGGCGACGAACCGGTGATCACGCTCAATAATCGTATTCCGGAACTCCGCATAAGCGAGACTTTCTCTCATGCAGAGACTGATATGAAGAAACGTGCTGAGAAACTTAAGGATAATGCTGATCGTGAGTTTATCATTAATCGCTATAACGATGCACGCGACTTCATTAGGTCTCTTCAGATGCGTCAGCAAGCAATGCTGTCGGTAGTGACAGCCATTGTCCGCATTCAGCGCGAATATTTTGATACTGAAGATATTTATCGTCTCAGGCCGATGATGATTAAGGATATTGAGAAGTTGACCGGTCAGGATGCCTCTGTGATTTCTCGCTGCACAGCCAATAAATATGTGGCTCTCCCTTGGGGAATCCTGCCTCTCCGCTTTTTCTTCAGTGACACAGTCGGAGACAACGCCGGAGAAGAAGAGGCTGATGCTCTTACCAATAGAAAGATTGAGGCCGAAATTCGTCGTGTCGTGGATGCCGAAGATAGAAAACATCCTCTGAGCGATGAAAAAATAACTCAGACCCTCCTTGCGGAAGGTCTGAATATTAGCAGGCGTACTGTCGCCAAATATCGCGACCGGCTTGGAATCCCACCGGCACGTTTGCGCAAACTTATCTGAATCACGCGATTGGCACTCTTCCGGGTTCTTTTAAAGCTTTGATGCGGGTAGGCATCACGTAGAATCTCTGCACCAATATAGCCAATATTGTGTATCCAACTGCTTGTATCCAAAGAGCGATGTAATCTCCGCTCACTTGCGCCAGTGTTGACCCATTGGTATTCATCCTTATGAATCCCTCAACTCCGAACCGGGCGGGCACGCGATTGGAGCTCGTATGCCATAC
>CAMWQF010000052.1 GCA_947176285.1 uncultured Porphyromonadaceae bacterium | reverse complement strand
GAAGTATCCTGCCTTTGACTATTAGCACTTCGCGGGGATTGTCGGCGTTAGAGCGGATACGGAGAGCCTTGCGGAAAAATCCGGGCTGTCGGTCCTTACCGTTGAAACGTATCTTTATCTTTCCTCTTTCTCCCGGCATCACCTCATCTGAGGAATAGGAAGGGACTGTGCAGCCGCATTCAGAAAAAATCCTGAGGATCTGCAGCGGGGCATTCCCTGTATTCGTAAATCCCATTATAGCCTCTCCTATTGAATCTTTTGGAATATTTCCCATGTTGATATACGTTGAGTCAAGGCTGAGATGGGGAGTCTTTTCCATCATCCGTTCTGTGGTTTCCATATTCCGGTAACCGCTTTCAGCCTTATGCTCAACCTTATCTGAAATCACATGTGCCAGAACCGGTATAACTGAGTAACTCAGCAACAGCAGAATTATAATCGCCGCCTTAGTCATATCCTTATCTTTATTGATTCGTTTTCTTTCGCAGTGCGGATTTCCACCACATATATACCCGGAGTGAGGGGAACGGAGATTACACTGTCGCTGGTAGCGTCATGCTTCACCAAGCGTCCCAATGTATCAAAAACATTCACCTCAAGAGAACCGGAAGAAGCATTGTCGACTGCAGAGAAAATACCTCCGCTGACCGACCACTCGATTCCGGACATCATGCCTTCATCTGCTAATCCGTATGACAGGAAGAAGCGACCGGCGGCTGCACCCTCCACAGCCACTTCCATACCCTCTTCTATAGGAGTAAGGGAATGGTCTGCCTTGTCAAGCAGATACATGCCATCTATACAATCCACGCCCTCGAATCGGATAAGGGTCTCAGTATCATCATCGGCTATCACACCGATTTCCGTGCCTTCAGCATCCTTCACGGAATTAATGCAGAGAGCCATGCCTTGCCCGGCAGTGTACACGATTGCCTGGATATCGATATCACGGTTGTCGATAGCCTCTACATTCCAATTCGAACCGTCGTTGACACCCAAGAGAGCGGCTGAAGAAGGATTGCCGTAATTTTCAGCCACAATCCTAAGCATACCGGCTGACTCACTACGTGTGGTTCCATCCAAATACTCTCCTGAATGGTCAGAGCGACCGTCATAACGGCGCATCATAGACTCATCATATTCGAGTTCAATTTTTTCTACGGAATTCTTTGCCTTCACGAAGAATCCCTGCATTGGAGCAATCACTGTCGGATCCTCTGCCCATTCTGCATCAGTAGGATCAGCCGCAATGAAATTGCCAGAGTCGTCAACGCCGCCTGCAATTTGACCGGATTCAGTAATTACCCAATATTTCTGCTCAAGTATATCCTCGTTCTTGTCGAGGAATTTCCTGATGTCCATATGGGTCATGAAAGGATTCCCGACAAGGAAATACTCGCAATTATCAGCAGAAGAGGCAACCAATTTTCCGTTGGAGTCGTTGAGACGGTATTGGTTTTCTGTTCGGGTTATGTCGGTAGAATGGCCTAACTTATTTCCATCTTTATTGAAGTAAAGATAGTTATTGTCATTCTTCGGCAGCCGGAATAGCACCTTGCTCTCTGCATTAGGCTTATTCTTGGTCATATTGGAGACGTCCGTCTTTATTGAGAAACCTATACCGCTGCCATACTGCTCCTTGACATCGTTGTATACATGGCTCCAGAAAGTCTTGACTGCCACATTACGGACATTGTCAGCATCAACAGCGGGTCCATCAATTTCATAGACCTTTGCCACGCTCTTATCCCATCCGCGTTGGAATACTGCAGGCTTGAAGCGGTGGTTGATTTTCAAGTCATTATCAAAGGTGATGTCTGTGTAAAGTTCGCGATATTCACGGGCACCATCCGATGGGAGATAGAAATCACCGGCATATACCTCCTTAAGCGGGGAGGAGACGGTATACCATCGTGAATGGTCAAGTTCCATATCCACCCAAGCCTTCTTATAGGTGAGTTCCTGCTGATTCATTATCGTTCCACCCGGCTTGAAGTGTATCTCGTTGCAGGTGTTAGCATACCATGGGCGGCAACCTATCTCAGCATCTTCGCGACGATTATTGTCATTAAGTTCAAAGGCAGCCATATCATAATGGATAAGCGGGGTCACCTTCCCTACTGCTTCCGCACCCGGATCATCGTCTTGAAGTGTGGCAATTCCTTTTTCAGGATTGGAAGGCCAAGCGTACTTAACTGTTGCAGGTTGGTACTCATCATTCACTTCCTTAGTCTCTGACATGGGATACATGAAAGGAGCTTCCATACCGTTTTCTACAATAACGCTGGTGAAGTCGAGGGGAGCATATGCCATTGTATTGTCATTAACTATTTTCGGAGTACCTCTTTGTCCATCTACAACATAATGAGCGAGTTGATTTTTTCGCCTATCGTCTACCTGCAAGTCAGTTTTCCCGACGCGTCTCCAGTTGCTGTCATCATTCCAGTTCAGATTGTTTGCACCTGTCCAAGCAAGATATTTCGGTACCACCTTGATTGTGAATACATCCTGTCCGGAGCATACAGACTCATCAGTATCTTCTCCCGATTCCTCATATTGGAACCGGAATTTATACATATACCCCTCTTTGAAATTGAAAGAATTATCAAACTCAAGTTGGACGTACTGTTTTGTATCCTCTTCATTAGTTTTGGCTACAATCTTCTTGATCTCACCAACCCAAAACAGAGTGCCAATTTCTACAGAATCCTTATCCAACGTGCCGAGATCCTTGTATTCCGGGTCGTTGGTCTGCACAAGGACAACCGCCCCCTCTTGCTCAACAGTGCTTACCTCATTATTGACAAATTTATGAGTCGGTTCCTTAAGCAGTTTAAGGACTTTAGATTTATTATCAGAAGACAAAGTCAATCTGACAGGAAGGTCGAGTCGTCTGGAAGCAGGATTGCCACCACCAGTAAGATTAGTCTTAAGTTGGTCAATACCTATTCGCAAGGGCACGTCTGTGAGATCCTCGGGATATGTCAATCCCGTCAGTCCATGTCTCAGCAGTGGACTTCTCGCATCTACTGTGATAGGGATAGGTGTTGGAGTAGCACAAACGAGTATATTAGGATCTCCATGGTATGATCCGAGCGGAACGCAAGCAATAGGAAGCACTGTCACATAGTGAGTGTAGGGTTTACCATCTTCCCCCATTCTTGCAGGGGGCATTACAAATGAAGACTTATAAAGAGCCAATTTTGCTATAGAACTATTGCCTTCCGGTTTAGATGCTTTCTTGATAAGGTCGAGCATCCATTGCTCAAATTTTTCACCTTCAATCAGATTGTCGTCTGTTTGGATTGTGTCAAGCAACACTTCTTCTTCATGTCTAAGACGGAACGCTGTAAGAGCCCTATATAGGGTATGCGTTTCATCACTGCCGTCAGTATACTCATCCAGTTCTTCCTTTGAGCCATAAAACCAGTCGAAATAAACATTTTTTTCAAGATCAAAGGATTGGTTGTTTTCATCGATACCAGTTAAATTTACCTGGATAACCGGACTTTGATTTTCACAAATTGTAATATTTTCAACATCCGCAACAATCTTTCCATCTAGTTTTGTAATGATTGGGGGCTTAATGTATGTCACACAAGTGTTGGCACAAGGATCAGCCATATTGAAGAAAGCAGCCTCTTGTCCAATGGTTGGCACATCATTTTCGCCAAGAGAAGATTTAAATATCACATAGTAATGCTTATTAGCAAGCAATTTGCCGGATGATATCTCGCTTTCAAATACGATCATGCGCTGTCCTGACTCTTTAGTTTGAGAATACGCCTGACCGAATACTACTTCTTCTTCGCCTTCGTGATATCCGGTGTTTTTACTGTAATTCCCGTTGAACGTTATTTTACCGAATGTCCTGTCATCTTCATCAGAGATATTATAATTGTAGGTGATGATTGAAGCGTTAAAGGCTTCCTCCATGCTCTTTTTTTCTTGATAATAGAGATTGTCAAACTTCTCTTTATCAAGATAAGTGTAATATACATCCAGATTTTCACTTTCATCGCCGAGACTTTCACGTTTTCCGGCAACTTCAAGAAGGGTCTCAAAAGGGGAACCGAGAAGCATTCTCATTTTCTCATCTCTGCAAGCAGGAGACAGTTGCTGAGCCTCCACTGTCGGAGGCACCACGTATGCCCTGATATCGTCAATGGCATAGTCAGCGCCGTTAGAACTTCTTGAATTATTGTCAAGTTCAAGTTCATAGTGATCGACCATGTCAGAAGTAACACCTTCTGAAGAGAACTCTGCCAAGCGTGGAGTAAAACTGTAGTAAATATTATACCATAGACCGGCATTTTGTGGATAACCACTGATAAATTTATGAAGCACAACCCGCTGTCCATTGACAAAACCTGCATTCGGGTATTGCTCAGCAACGTTATCATTAAGAACGGCAACAAAATTAAATGACAAGTTGCCCTTTTCAGTTGCAGTAGAAAATTCAGCCATCCAAGCAGACACAAATACCCGGCTACCTTGACATAGTTCGTCTATTCTAAGGCTTGCGGAAACGCCCGGATCGGATGCTGCATTTACATAATAGAAATATCCTTGCTCTGCTTCTCCACTACGTGTCTTATCGAGTTTTGATGCATAATAACGACGGTCGAACAGTCCTGAGCCATCTCCGGGATTATTCCCTTTTAAAGAGGCAGGATCCGTACTTTCCGGGAAATCTTTGGCAGCCCATTTCCAAACTACGTTTTCGGAATGTGTAGCCAACTGATACATACTATAGTCAAAACGGTCGTTATAGCCGAAGATATAAGTAGACTGCTCCCAAGGTCTAGGCCATTTAAACCAGGTTTTATTCACGCCGTTGGCTGTAGGAACAGCATCGGGTCCTGGATTGGAACTTACAGAACTTGTCTGATTATATGTCGACCATGATATAAGTTTACTCTTAAGGGGATCGCTGTCCGGGAGTTTATTGATTGCCATATATTCGTCAAAGTCAATTCTGACGGACTGTGTCACATATTTTTTATCAAGTTCTTCAGGGCTATTTATACGATAGTTTTCGTTGCTGTATAGTTCATCCATATCAACCATCCATGCTCCATCTTTTGGAAGGACATTGATGTCATATTCCATCAATACAAGCGGAGTGGAAGTCCCCTTGATATTTATTGTGTTTCCATTATAATCCTGTGCTACGATCTGCACTAAATAATGACCTTGCAACATGGCACTTTTATTAGTAAGCAGAAGGTAGTACTCTGATTCTTTAGTAGAATCATAACCTGTGTCATAATCAGGGTGCTTGTCCTGACTCAAATAACTTCCTTCTCCCAAAGCGTATTTAATACCGTCTATTTCGCGGAAACCATATCCGGGATATATATTGTCAAATTGAAATGATATTTTTGATGTTGACTTTCTGGTATCTCCATCAAGAACCTTTATACCCATTTTTGCAACCTGACGGTATTCACCGTTTTCATCAACATAGTAGTAATGAGATGGAGGTACCTTACTCTTGTCCTTTTCATTTGGTTTTGGAACGGGATTTTCAAGGCGGACCTGAAAAGCAGCCCCGGTACGGGCAGATACATATTTTCTTGTAGTTCGGAGATAATTACTGTTGCTCTCCGTAGAACCTGAGATCATATCTGCAAATTTCTTGCCATCGCGAATACGGAAAATATGGCGGAAAGCAATTATCGGCTCAATGAGTTGTTTCGACTCAAGATCCACATTATTTTGCGGATTGAAAGTCTGACTGAAATCAGCAGCAATCACATACTCATCCGCTCCTGCCGGCATAGGTAGCGACTGAGCCGAATCCTTGTTGAATGGGTCGCGAGGACAGAAGAAAGTCGCAACAGTGCCTACAGAACGATCGCCAGTACCATGAAGAACATATAATAACTCTGAATTTTCAGCAATTCCAGGAGTTTTATTATCCAACCAATTATCAAATACGGGAAGTTTGGACTCATCGGTAATCACGTTCATAGTCTGCCAAGGATCATCTGTTGGATCAAGATTTCCAAAGCAATTGGTATATATAAAATTCCAATTGCTATTTACTGCTACTGTATACGTGTTCCCAGTCCAACTGCCAACTGTTGCTCCGCCATGACGAATATATTTCTTACCGGACGAACCATCGCCCTTATATACCACGCAGTCAACCACAACATTTGTCAAAGTAACATTTCCATTTGATTCTGATAGCCAGCCGCTTATTGCACCATTATCCCATCCTTTATCCTCATAACCTACAACGCCCCCTATATATACATTTTCAAGTGTCAGCACATTTGTACCCCACGTATGATCACATATACCTACAATGCCACCGGTATTTGCACCGCTTCCCCTTACTGTGGCTTCAGTTTTTACATTTCTAATTACCAGAGGATCCCAATTATGATAACCAATTAGTCCTACTCTAGCCTTTCCTTCGAAAACACAGGAAGAATCTATTATAAGATTCTCTATCCGCGCATTCTGACGAGTTGCCTTAAACATACCTACCTTATCCTCATCCCTGCTTATTTTAAGATTCCTGATAGTGTGTCCGGCGCCATTAAAAACACCGGCAAATTCCATCTCTGAACCAGAAGAATAATCTCCAATCATAGGGACTTCATCCGCTCCAAAATCTTTGAAGTCAAGATCCTGCGTTAGTTCAAAATTTACATTATTCTTTGACCCATTATTAAACGCCGTTATTTTAGCAATATAATCCCTTTCATCTGTAATTTTTGTAAAAGAAGCACTTGATACTCCATTCACTGTATTCGACATAGGAGGGGTTTTATAGTCAGTCCATCCAAGTTTAGCGAGGTTCTCCGCAGAAAATTCGAGACTGGAGGGAATATAGTTCCATGTCCCATCGTTCTTGTCAAGATTGCCATAACAGTCCTTAAATGATAAGTAGCCTCGTTTTTTTATTCCATTACCGCTTTCTACAACTGGGGATGGACTGCTATTTGAACGTATATATTTTCGGTTGGCATTGCCATCTGTACCATGTAAGTCACAATTAACTGTAATATTACTGAAGGTGCAATCACAATCTCCTTCATCAACACGCCACCAACCTGCAATAGCAGCATTTTCAGATTGACCATCCATGCCTATCTCACCACCTATATAGCAATCTTTTAGAACTAAGGAAGTTTTTGGATTATTCGCTGTTCCAACGATTCCTCCAGCCTGCCCATTGATAGCTTTAACAGTTGCTTCTGTGCGAACATTGCGTACCATAAGTTTTTTTTCCGTATGGAAACCTACAAGTCCAATATTTCTTTTTCCGGTAATACTGCAAGTATTATCAATATAGATATTTTCTATAACAACTCCAGAATCAGTCCATGTTACCAGCAATCCCAAAGTCTCAACATCAGGTTTGTTAACTACAAAATTACTGATTCTATGACCTTTGCCGTTTATGTGCCCTTTAAAATGATGCTGCCAATTAGGGCAAATCACTAATTCATTACCATCAAAGCCTGTGAAATCAAGATCGGCAGTCAATTCAATTATCGCATTATACTTTCCATTATTAATGGCAGTAACTGCAGCGGCGTATTCTTGAGGAGTTGAAACCTGTATTATATTTTCCGGATTCACATTCATATATTGACCGCCATAGAATCCATTACCGGAAGTTTTCTGTATGCGCGAAGGATCAGTGAGAAAGTCAAGGAGATCAACTTTTTCACCGCTCCATGGAGTAGTATAATTGGGTATATTACCGGATTTATATTCGTACCAATGTGAGAAATTTTCTTTGAAGTTTTTGGTGTGAGATAGACCATAGTATGGATATAGCGGAATCACATCTCCGGGCATTGCGTAGATTGTGTGCTCTACAGTGTGAGTAGGTTGGCGCTTCTGTCCATTGTCAAGAGGATAAGGATTGCGTTTTTTATCACTTTCAGGAGTAATAAAGTTATAATCAGGGTATGTGATACCCATTCCTTGAAGGCGTCGAATCTCTGAATCGTTAAGCATTTCCCAGCCTGATATACTATTGCGACTGTCAGCTATGCCTTGAGTATTTACAAACTCGTAATGTTCAAAGGCAGAACCATAATCTGATTCCAGATGGAAATTGTCGACAAATGTATCTGAATAAGTTTCATCCCGTGCTATCTTCAGGATATCGAAACTATTGATAGCCATATCCCTGATTCCATTCGCTCTTGCTGCATATTTCCCATCTTTGTGGTTTTTTGTTGGTACAATTCTAAATCCAATGAAAGTATAATCTTTATATGAGGGATTCTCACTAAAAATTTTCTTGATTGGGATTCTTATTGAATATTCATCTGTAAAAGGACCTCTGTATTGTAAGTAAACCTTGAATAGAGCTTTGTTCATAAATGATATTCCGCCTGAACTGTTATTGAATCTACCCATTACATCAAATTCTATGGGTTGAGCATCATCTACATTTGTAACATTGGTAAGCATTGGTCTTCGCATATAGAAAACGAGATCTTCAGAATCATTTGCTGTCAAGCCTTCTTTAAAAGTGACGGTAAGATAAGATTCTGTTTGTGTAGATAGAGTACCAGAATAATAATAAGAAGACTCAGTAGGTTCATTCAGACATGAAGGCATGCGATCAATATTACCCACTGTTCCATACCACTTTGCAGTTATAGATTGTACTATTGAAGTGGGATGCTTACTGAATGCAGCCTTTAGGTCTAATGGTGATAGGGCAAATAGAATTATAATGGCGTACATCATGGATGCACGCAAAGAATATCTGATATTCGGATTATGAAGTATGAAAGAGGTAAGTCTTTTCATGAGGTCGGTAATATTATATGGTCATTGATTAGAATTGTCGTTCATACAGAGAAGAGAATATCATCTTAATGTCGTTACAAAGAAGATACTTAGCCATTTAGACGGATTATGTAGATGTTACGTGTATACACTTGCGAGCCAATGATAACTTTCACTTCAATAGAGGCTTTACCGTAGGCGTTGCTATTGAATGAACCGATAATCTCGTCGGGAAGAGATGTGGCTGTCTGTGTGACAGTCGGGCCATTATTCTTGAAAATAAAAGTCATTCCTGAGATATTTCCTATCTCAATCGTGTATTCTTGAGGTGATAGATGCTGCCCCGTATGTTTGTCAAAGACATGTGGGACGAGAGCAAACTCTCCTTCTGTATAGAATGTGAAAATCTGAGAGCCGTCCGGGTCGGTTGTTGATAAGACTGCGGGATAACCTCCGATGGGAGGGTAGAAGAGGGCTTCCACTGAAACGTCATACCGAGAGAGTGTGATTGGTATCACTATCCAGTCGTTTCTGTTAATATAATTCTTTATATCTTTTGTGATGTTATATTGTTGATGCTCTGATACGCCATCCTCGTGGGTTACTTTTAAACCCACAGTAAAGGCATTGTCGTTGTAAGGACGATTGGACAAGGATTCCTTGATGTAGATTGATGCGCTTTTCGAGATAGCGGACTCTTCTGTGCTTGCTTCAACTGTCACAGGCGTAGTATAATTTTGTGACACTACTCCATATGCAGCCCCATTCAATGCAGTGAAAGCAGTGTTGCCAAGATGATCATAATTGATTCCTGTAGAATTACGCGGGAAGAGCGACACTTCGGAAGTTGTCACCGGATCAAGCGACACTTCATTGATCGACACTTTCTTTCCGCTAATGTTTGTGAATTGGAATTCCACTTTTGCCACCATTCTCACAACTTCTATTGAGAAGGTCTCTTCAATGGTGTTTTTAACTTCGATGTTTTTTCGAAATCCGGACATTGGTATCGGATTTTCGTCGATATTCCAATTGTTCAGTTCCGTTGTCCATGCTTTCCAATCTATAACAGACGGTATTATTTTTGATCCTTCTGAAAATGAGAGTCCTATAGCCGTTTCCAACTCCTCGGCTGATATATTCGCAAAAGCATAGACATTGTAATGGCCTGACGGAAGGATGAAACGGAAGGTCTCTGCCTCGACAGGGGTCATTTCTGCAGTTTTCTTGACTTCTGCACGAGTTATAATTTTCTGTACTGTATTAGTCTTTGTGTCGGAGAATACAAGTAGCCAGTCATTGATCTTCTCATTGTCATTTTCAGGGTCTTTTGGTGTGCCATCGGCACGGGATGCGACGGAGGAATTGAAATGTGATGAGATCGAAAATATCACTTCGGTCGGAATCCCTTCTTCAAAGTCAACGTTGCCAACCGGCTCTTTGTCATTGCCGCATCCGGCGATCAAAAGCACAGCCAATGCACAATGCACAATGCACCACGCACGTTTGAGATGCGCGATATTGGAGTTATTATGTCTATGAGTCGTTGTCATTATGTTTGGATTCGAGTTTAGAATTGAAGAGCATTGTTTTCCTTTCTCAGGTTCCATTTCCTTACGAATATGCGAGCCTGCATTGTTTCCGGCTCACGCATTGTAGGTGTCGGATCGCCGGGACCGTTGAATTTCAAAGCCACGCGGTATATGTTGTTTCGGACAGTGGCATATTGCATGGGATACACCTTATGAGGGTCTGACTTTATGTCATCTACATCATCATAATGCTTCAGCCAGAGGTTGTAATAACATGCAAATCCCAATTTGCCGCCATGCATTACGGCATCATACTCGGTGACCAATGCCATATCCTCCATATGTTCAGACTGATATGCTTGCAGTGCTGCTTTATCTGAAAAATATAAGCTTTCAGATTCATCTACCACACCATCTTTCGATGGAGAATATCGGTAGATTTTCGTTGGTTGGACAGCATTCTCTGTTGCTGACGGCCTAATCTCGTTCGGCATATATATTGCCCGGAATGCTATGCCGGTGAGATAGTTGGAATTGAACTGATTAGGACTCTGCGTATTCTCATTTGCATATCCTAAGACTGCAATCTTTGAATAAGTTTTGGTGTCACTGTATTGGGTGGTATAATTATAGTGGTGATATCCACCTACTTGACCTTTCGAAGTGTCTTGTATGAAATATTTCACGGAAGAAGTTTTGGTATCTCCATACCAGTTAGCAAGGGCATCGTTTAATTCATTTCCTTCCAAATTCTCTTTTTTCAGGGTATTTGGCTCAAGGACATAATTTGATGGCACGCCATCGTCATCCTTAGATTCCTTTCCTCCCCATGTCCTGCCATTGACATTTGACCAGTCGGTGGGGATGCCGTTGGACACTTTCTTAAATAAGAAAGATGGTGATGACATCACGTTGACCGGCAGCATATTGGTGATATGCACAGTGTGGCCGTTTGCCCCTGCAGCATACTTCAGTTCTGACTTGTCGTTCAAAGCCTTGAGATTATTGTCGCCATACATCACGTCAATGCGGGCGCACATGCGCTGAAGCGTGGTCTTTCCCCGAAACGGACTTGATTCGGTGCCGGCTCCTGACTCGTTGGAGAATGTGATGAACGATTCTGTTTTTGTTTCATCATATGCAGTGGTCATCACAAAACGGTCGTAGCCATCGCTTACGTCCTGCCCGGTTCCGGACCATGTGGTTGAAAGCAAGTCATAGTCCCAAAGATCACTAAGCTGAATTTCTTTCTTATTTCCGGATGCATCTTCCTTTGCCAATTCATCATGCATTGATCTGCCTCTGTTTGCAACGGTGATGAATCTTACCGTTCCTTTGCTGCGCAGAGGGAGGACAATTCCCGGCACCTCATCAAGGAATGTGATGGTATATACGGTTTTATTGTCTTTTGTTGAGATCTCCTTCGTAAAAGAAAGTGTATTCTCCCTGTCTCCGGGATCGTCAAGATTGAAGTATAGATGAGCTAGGGTAGTGTTTGACGCGGCGTTAAGAAGTGACGAATTATCTGCGAAAAGAAATATGTTGACGTCATGGATTGTTGCTTCGTTGCAGATTTCCTCTTCCCTGCCGTTGCCGTCTTCGCCACCGGCAGGATTGGCACGGGTTACCGGTGACTCTTCCGAGACAATAAACTGCAATGTGATCCAGTTCTCCTTTACGGAATCAGGCTCATCAGGGCATGTGCCATTGTCCATGATACAGGAAGTCACCCCGAGAAGTGCCCAGAGCAAGAGGTATTTCCATATGTTGAGATTTATCTTCAAAAGATTAATTATTAAAGATTAGATTTTTTCAGGTTTCGAGGGTCGAGGGGG
>CAMWQF010000051.1 GCA_947176285.1 uncultured Porphyromonadaceae bacterium | reverse complement strand
CCTGAGAAATACCAGTCGCCGGGATGGTTGGGGCAAGCCTTATGAAGCCCTTCTACAGTCTGATAAACTATCTCCACTTCCATTTCTATAGGTTTCACCATCTCTGCTATCCTTCTGGAGATTTCTTCATCAGTAAAATACGAGTAAATGTTCTTTACGTGGTTGGTCAGTTTCTCCCCAGGCTTCTTTTCTACTTCTTTCCTGCAAGCAGCATAAGTTGAAGCCAATACGTATTCCATGCCTCGCTGTTTTAAAAGACTTACGGCGGCTTTAAAAGCGATAAATTCATCCATCCTGCTCATGTCGATGCCATAATAGTCAGGATATCTTACTTGCGGAGAGGAAGAAACCACTACTATCTTTTTGGGTTGCAGACGACTCAGCATATTTAAGATAGATTGCTTGAGTGTGGTGCCTCTCACTATAGAGTCATCGATCACCACAAGAGAATCCACACCGGGACGCAGACACCCATATGAAATGTCATAGACGTGCGCTGCAAGATCGTTGCGCACATCTCCTTCCGCAATGAAAGTCCTCAACTTTATATCCTTTATGGCGGCCTTCTCTATTCTGACCTCTGCTTCCATCACTTTCCGGATGGAATCTCGGTTAAGGTTTCCATCGCTTTGAAGTGCAAGTATTCTGTCGGTCTTATAATCGTTGAGATATTCTTCCACTCCCTCTACGAGACCATAGAAGGCTACTTCCGCAGTGTTAGGGATATATGAGAAAACAGTGTTTGCAATATTGCCCTCTACTGACTCTACAACTTTTGGAACAAGCAGACGCCCCAACTCCTTGCGTTCTTTGTAAATGTCTGAGTCACTGCCGCGTGAAAAATATATGCGTTCGAAACTGCACTTTGAATTCGATTCCTGCGGTAGTATGCGTTCCACACTCGGAGTTCCATCAATAGACACCAGCAATGCTTCTCCGGGTTCAAGTTCCTTTATTTGTTCTTGAGAAACTCCAAACACTGTCTGAATCTGCGGACGTTCTGATGTTGCGATTATTATTTCATCATCTATATAATAGTATGCCGGGCGTATTCCGTTGGGGTCGCGAAACACAAATACGTTGCCTGATCCGGTAGCTCCACAGATCACATATCCTCCGTCCCATTCCGGAGCAGACGCTTTAAGGACATTGCGGATGTCAAGTTCTTCTTCAATGATTTCCTCAAGATTTTTGTCTACAAAGTTTTCTGCATCGTCATCGCGGTGAATTCTGTAAAGACGGTGGTTCTCTTTATCTAATGCATAGCCGAGCATTTCAAGGAGAATGATGGTGTCGCTATGAAGACGAGGATGCTGACCGCGGCTTACCACTGACTCAAACAGAGAATCAACATTGGTCATGTTGAAGTTCCCGCACATCAGCAGGTTTCGGCTTCTCCAGTTGTTGCGTCTGAGAAATGGATGCACATATGCCATGCCGCTTTTTCCTGTAGTGGAATATCGCAGATGGCCAAGATATATCTCGCCTATCATCGGGGCTTTTGTCTCAGCCTCATGTGGAGTCATATTCTCAAGCCCTACTTCAGTCAGACGTTGACCTATGCGGTTAAAAATTTCCTGAATTGCTTGAGAACCAAGTTCTCTCTCCCTCCACACATATTCATGTCCAGGATCTGCCTTCAGATTTACAACACCCACCCCGGCGCCTTCCTGTCCGCGGTTGTGTTGCTTCTCCATGAGAAGATACAGCTTGTTGAGAGCATAAGCGTAACTCCCGTATTTTTCCTTATAATAGCCTATTGGCTTCCGGAGGCGGATCATGGCGATGCCGCATTCATGTTTAAGTGGTTCCAAATCTGAATCTTTTTCCTTGTTTTTTTACCTGTAGTAGAAATATCAGATCGTCAGAATTGATATTCTGACAATCTGATATTTTATTATTTGAATTTGTGGTCGCAATAGCGGCAACGCAGCGATCCATCAGCTGCTTTGTATGCACGGCGAGGTGACTTTTCATTGCGTGTGATGCACTTCTTGTTTTCGCAACGCAAATGGTCGGGTACATCCACTTCCTCTTGCTTTGGCATTTGATGCTTAGGATCATCTTTCCAATCAAGAAGACTGGATATTAGAGCCATACGGACAAATTTGCCGTTTTCTACCTGGCGGAAATATGCAGCCCTTGGATCAGCGTCTACTTCTTCAAGAATCTCATTTACTCTAGGTAGAGGATGAAGCACCGCCATTTTTTCTTTGGCAAGTTTCATTTTGTCACAGTCAAGAACAAACGAATCCTTTACTGCTTCATATTCATCTTCATCGAGGAAACGTTCTTTTTGCACTCGCGTCATATAAAGCACGTCAAGTTCCGGCATTGCCTCCTCGAGGGTGTCTACTTCTTTGTATTCAAGACCCAGTCTGTCGCAAACATCTTGCTTAATGTAATCCGGAAGCCTGAGTTGTGGAGGAGCGATAAGCACTATCTTTATCCCTTTTTGGCGAGAGAGTGCCTTGATGAGACTATGCACTGTGCGTCCAAAACGGAGGTCGCCGCAGAAACCGATCGTTAGATCGTCAAGGCGTCCGAGTTCGCGTGTGATGGTCAGTAGGTCGGTCAAGGTCTGGGTCGGATGTGCGTGGCTGCCGTCGCCGGCATTGATAATTGGCACTCGGCTTACTTCTGTGGCAGCAAGTTGAGCTCCTTCCAAAAAGTGGCGCATCGCAATGATATCCGCGAAATTTTCAACTACTCGGACAGTATCGCGAACGGTCTCTCCCTTGCTTACAGAACTGCTTGCTGCATCGGCAAAACCAAGGACATTTCCTCCAAGTTCCATCATCGCTGCGGTGAAACTCAGGCGAGTTCTGGTAGATGGCTCATAAAAAAGAGTTGCAAGTTTCTTGCCTTTGCATTTTTCAGAATATTTGGATCTGTTGGCAATTATGTCGAGTGCAAGGTCAATGATTTCCTGGGTTTCTTCTACTGTCAGATCGGTAGGGTCAATCAGATGTTTCATCTTTGGTTTATAGGTTTAAAGGTTTAAAAGTTTAAGGGGTTTATAAGTTTATATAACTTCGATTTAAGTTTCTTAAACTTCTTAAACATATTAAACTAATTATGCGTTCATCCAGGATGTGTCGCTGGGATTATCGCGGAATTTCAGGATTCTGTTTTTCCAGATTGGATCAATATACCCTTCTTCTGCAGCCACTTCTACGAGCGTGTCGAGGTTTGACAGAGAATGATTTGTCACATTTGCAGCAGCGAGTCTATCTGTGGCTTTCTTCATTCCATAAGTGAAGATAGAGACAATGCCAAGCACTTCTGCTCCCTCTTCTCTAAGGGCTTCAACCACTTCGATACAGCTTCCGCCGGTAGAGATAAGGTCTTCCACAACCACTACTTTAGTTCCCGGTTCGCATTTCCCTTCAATGCGGTTGCCGCGACCATGGTCTTTGGCACCTCCGCGCACGTATCCCATCGGTTTGTTGAGAAGCCATGCGGTGATAGCAGCATGTGCGATGCCGGCAGTTGAAGTGCCCATCAAAGATTCTGCCTCAGGATAATACTTGGTGATGAGTTCGGCAAGACCTTCTTCAATATCCTTGCGCACTTCCGGATATGAAAGGGTAAGGCGATTATCGCAATACATTGGGCTCTTGATTCCGGAAGCCCAAGTGAAGAGATCTTCTGGTCGCAAGAATACTGCGCCTACGCTGAGAAGATCCTTAGCTATTTTCTTTTCCATATTTATATTCAATTCATAATTCATAATGCATAATGCATGATTATTGGAGTTGCATATGCAATATGAATGATTTTATATTATCTGATTATCTATTTTTACACTTAGTCAATTATGCATTATGAATTATGCATTAAGAATTTAGCATTAAATTATGCATTAAGAAATTATGCATTATGATGAAGGAATTCCTCACAGCAGCGATTGTAGGCGGCAAGAGGATCCTCCGCTTTTGTTATTGGTCTCCCTACTACGATATAGTCTGATCCAATTTCTCGTGCCATGGCAGGAGTCATCACACGCACCTGGTCGTCTGCAGCTGAATCAGCGAAGCGAATTCCCGGAGTGACAGTGACAAACTTATCTCCGCAAGCGATTTTTACAATGGATGCCTCACGTGGAGAGCATACTACTCCATCAAGCCCTGACATCTGGGCATTCTTTGCATAACTTGCCACTACTTCATCTACTTCTCCGGGTATGAGAAGATCCTCATTCATGAGTTCTTTGCTTGTAGAGGTGAGCATGGTCACTGCAATCAGCAAGGGGCGGCTTCCATCCGGGCGAGTGAGACCCTCAATGGCTGCTTCCATCATCTTATGGCCTCCAAAAGCATGGAGATTGGTCATGTCTACATCAAGCTGAGAGAGGACTGCCATCGCGCTTTTTACTGTATTAGGTATGTCGCAAAGTTTGAGGTCGAGAAATATCTTGTGTCCTCTTTTCTTTATTTCTTTGATTATTTCCGGACCCGCAGCATAGAAGAGTTCCATGCCGATTTTTACATAGGGCTTGGTGTCGCCAAAGCGGTCAAGAAATTCCAGTGTAGCTTCCATTGAAGGGAAGTCGCACGCTATGATCACATCTTTCGCCATGATATTCCTATTATGTCTTTTATATTGTTTATTTTTAATTTTTTCAATAAAAGTGGCAGTTCTTCCGCAATTTTCTTGCAGGCTAATGGATCTACAAGATTTGCGGAACCAATCTGCACTGCTGTGGCACCTGCCATCATCATTTCCACCACATCCTCAGCACTGGAGACTCCTCCGCATCCCATCACAGGGATACTCACAGCCTGAGATACCTGATACACCATTCTGACAGCCACCGGGAAAACAGCAGGACCGGAAAATCCCCCCATTTTATTTGCTATGACCGGACTTCCGGTATTGATGTTGATGCGCATTCCGAGAAGGGTGTTGATAAGAGTCAAACCGTCGGCTCCTGCTTCTTCGCATGCTTTTGCAATCTCTACAATGTTGGTCACATTAGGTGAAAGTTTGATGAACACAGGTTTCTTTACAGTAGCCTTTACCGCGCGTGTCACCTCGGCTGCTTGTTCGGCAGATGTGCCGAAAGCCATTCCTCCATTGTGCACGTTGGGGCAACTTACGTTCACTTCGATAATGTCGACTCCATCACAAGCATCCGCCATTCTGCATGCCTCTACATATTCATCTATTGAGAAACCGCTGACATTTGCTATGATGCAACCGTTATAAATCTTGCGCAGTTCCGGTACTTCATGCAGATATACAGTTTCCGCTCCCGGATTTTGCAGTCCGACGCTATTGATCATACCGTCCGGAGTTTCGGCTATTCTTGGTGTGATATTGCCAAATCGAGGATGAAGTGTAGTGCCTTTTATTGAAATTCCGCCAAGGATATTCAAATCGTAGATGTCAGCGAATTCTTGACCAAAACCGAAGGTGCCGCTTGCAGGAACAAGAGGATTTTTAAGTGAAAATCCACAAAGTTCAGTGGCAATTTCCGGTTCTCCTTCAAGTTTTCTATCTCTTGGTAGAGTAGGAGTAGGGGTCCCGTTTCCTTTGAACTCTTTCATCAGGATGGCGTCAAAAACCGGTCCATCTTTGCATACTCGTTTAGGACCCCATGGAGTATCGATGGTGCAGCCCATGCATGCTCCGAATCCGCACCCCATGCGTTCCTCCATGCTCACTTCCCCTATAGCGCAGTCAAGTTCTCTGCCGAGGGCTGACAGCATCGGAAGAGGTCCGCAAGCATACCAAAAGTCAAATCCCTGCATTTCAGGTTTGCGGATAGCATCTGTCACAAACCCTTTCACTCCGGCTGAGCCATCTACTGTAGCAACTTCCACATCCGCTCCAATCTCGCGGAATTTATCAGCGTAGAATATTTCATCCGCAGTATTAAAGCCAAGAGCCACTTTCACTTTCTTGCCATCAGCAATAAGCTTGCGGGCGAGAAGATAGAGTGGGGGTACTCCGACTCCTCCTCCCGCTAGAAGAGCAGTCTCTTTGCAGCGGGAAGTGTCAAACCCTTTCCCAAGGCCGGTCAGGAGATCAAGTTCCATGCCCGGTCCCATTGCAGCCATTGCATCAGTGCCTTTCCCTACAGTCTTGAAGACAAGAGTAAGGCGGTTCCCTTCAATGTCGCATACAGAAATGGGACGTCGCAGATATAATCCCGGTATGGAAATTTCAACAAACTGCCCCGGCATTGTAAATGCCGAGCAGTCACCTCTCAGAGTCATTTCATAGACTGTATCCGTAAGCCTTAATATGCTTGTTATTTCAAATTTCATATATAATTTTTGTTCTGTCCCCAAAATTAGCGAATGTAAGTGGAAAATCCAAATAAATCTGAATAATTCTCAATTCACTATACTTAATACTCAATACTCAATACTCAATTCAAAATTATCTTGAGATCATTCCGTTTCCCTTTCTGCCATATTCTGCATCTATGGTCGATACCCCCATCGTGATTTCCT
The DNA here is from genome assembly GCA_947176285.1 of uncultured Porphyromonadaceae bacterium. Classification (GTDB taxonomy): domain Bacteria; phylum Bacteroidota; class Bacteroidia; order Bacteroidales; family Muribaculaceae; genus Lepagella. The sequence goes on along the minus strand of CAMWQF010000051.1, from coordinate 5,717 downwards.
CAAGCACATCAAGAAGCACTCTTACAGTCTCGAGCGCTGTGAAAATGGTCACATTATTTTCGATTGCGATGCGGCGAATATCATATCCGTCAAGGCGAGTATTATGCTGATTCACATCGATGGTATTAATCACATAGCTAACGTGTCCCTGACGTAGCGAGCGTTCGATATCGTTGCTCCCTTCACTGAATTTTCCCATTGTGCGGCAACGTATGCCATGATCCTTGAGATATTTAGCAGTTCCTCTGGTTGCTTCTACATTGAAGCCAAGGTCATAGAATCTGCGTATCAATGGAAGTGCTTTTTCTTTGTCTGCGTCAGACACCGTCACAAGAAGTGTGCCGTAATTGAGCACTTGCATTCCGGATGCTTGGAGCGACTTATATAGAGCGCGCGTAAGCATATCGTCATATCCGATTGCTTCTCCGGTTGACTTCATTTCCGGTGAGAGGTAAGAGTCAACTCCCTTGATTTTGGAGAAAGAGAATGCCGGGGTCTTGACAAACCATCTCTTGCGGTCAGGATAGAGAGTCATGTCATATCCTTGGCTCTTCAGGCTTTCTCCTAGCATGACCCTTGAAGCAATCTTTGCCATTGGCACTCCGGTGGATTTGGAAAGGAAGGGAACCGTTCGTGAACTTCGGGGATTTACTTCTATAACATAGACATTCTCGTCTTTATCTACGATGAATTGAATGTTATATAGTCCAATTATTCCAATTGCCTTGCCCAAGCGCACTGTGTAATCTACAATGGTATTTCTTACCTTCTCGCTGACACTGAATGTGGGATATACTGATATTGAGTCTCCTGAATGGATACCTGTTTTTTCCACATGTTCCATGATTCCCGGAATCAGAACATCGGTGCCATCGCAAATGGCATCCACTTCCAATTCCTTGCCCATAATGTATTTGTCTACCAATACCGGGCTGTGATCTGAAATATCCACTGCATTCTGCAGGTAGTGTCGCAATGCTTGTTCGTTGCCTACTATCTGCATCGCCCTTCCACCAAGCACGAAACTTGGACGCACCAATACCGGATACCCGATTCTTTCAGCGGCCTTCACTCCGCTTTCGATGTCGGTGACAGCCTCTGCATCAGGTTGGGGGATACCGGTCTCACGCATGATTCGCTCGAAATGCTTGCGGTCTTCTGCGCGGTCGATTGCTTCCAAGCCGGTTCCAATTATGTTCACTCCGCGTTCTGCAAGTGGAGCGGCAAGATTGATGGCAGTCTGCCCTCCGAGAGTTACTACTACACCTTCAGGCTTTTCGAGATTCACTACATTCATCACATCTTCTACAGTAAGTGGCTCAAAATAGAGTTTGTCGGATATACTGTAGTCAGTTGAGACTGTTTCCGGATTGTTGTTGATGATAATTGCCTCATACCCTTGCTCGCGGATGGTCTGGATAGCATGTACGGTAGAATAGTCAAATTCCACTCCTTGTCCGATTCGGATTGGCCCGCTGCCAAGCACAAGAATTTTCTTGCGGTCGCTCACTATTGATTCGTTCTCATCTTCATATGTTGAATAGAAATATGGCACGTAGGAGTCAAACTCACCGGAACAGGTGTCAATCATCTTATAGACCGGGATTATTCCCAATGATTCACGCATTTCGCATATGTCAGCCTCAGTGCGGTTGCGTAGTTTGGCAATATAGCGGTCGCTGAATCCCATTCTTTTGGCTTCTCTAAGGAGATTGGCATCGAGTGTTTCTGCATCCTTGATTTCCCATTCCATCTTAATGATGTTGTTGAGTTTCTCAAGGAAGAAAAGGTCAATTCCCGTTTTGTCGTAGATATGCCATAATGCCACCTTGCGTCTTAAGAGTTGTGCTATGGCAAGGAGTCTGTCATCTCTACCTTCCTTAATATATTCGATGATATCTTCTGAGGGCATGTCCTCAAATTTCTTGGAGTATAGATGGTCAACTCCGGTCTCCAGAGAGCGTATGCCTTTAAGAAGCGATTCTTCGAAGGTCCTTCCTACGCTCATTATTTCGCCGGTTGCCTTCATCTGGGTGCCAAGTAAGTTGGATGCTTCGCTGAATTTATCGAATGGGAAGCGGGCGATCTTGGTCACTACATAGTCAAGTGCCGGCTCGAAACTTGCCGGAGTGTTGGCTATCTGTATCTCATCAAGTGTCATGCCCACTGCTATCTTGGCACTCACGCGAGCTATTGGATAGCCGGTGGCTTTGGATGCCAGTGCAGAACTGCGTGAAACTCTTGGATTTACTTCAATTATGTAGTAATTAAACGACAGTGGGTCAAGTGCAAACTGCACATTGCATCCCCCTTCAATCTCAAGTGCTCGAATTAACTTAAGCGCCGAGTCGCGGAGTAATTGATATTCTTTGTTGGTAAGTGTCTGGCTTGGAGCCACCACTACTGAGTCTCCCGTATGAACACCGACCGGGTCGACATTTTCCATATTGCATATGGTGATGGCTGTGTCATTGCTGTCGCGCATCACTTCATATTCTATTTCCTTGTATCCCTTGATGGATTTCTCTACAAGCACTTGATGCACTGGAGAAAGGGCAATGGCATTTCGCATCAATTCGCGAAGTTCTTCTTCATTGTCAGCAAATCCTCCTCCGGTGCCTCCAAGCGTGAATGCCGGTCGCAATACCACAGGATAGCCGATTTTTTCAGCCACTTTCACTCCCTCTTCAATGCTATTGACTATTTCAGAGGGAAGCACAGGCTCGCCAAGGCTGAGACAAAGTTCCTTGAAAAGTTCGCGGTCTTCGGCTTGCTCAATGCTTTTGAAGGAAGTGCCAAGTATTTCGACTCCACATTCTTCGAGGATTCCTTTCTTGGCAAGTTGCACTGCGAGGTTTAGTCCGGTCTGTCCGCCAAGACCGGGGACAATGGCGTCAGGACGCTCGAAACGTATTATTTTCGCCACATATTCCAACTTAAGAGGTTCCATATAGACTTTATCGGCAATGCCGGTGTCGGTCATGATGGTTGCAGGATTGGAATTGACAAGTATCACTTCATATCCCTCTTCCTTGAGAGCAAGGCAAGCCTGGGTGCCTGCATAGTCAAACTCTGCTGCTTGGCCTATGATGATTGGGCCCGAGCCGATCACCATCACCTTCTTTATATCTTTTCTTTTAGGCATTTCTCACCTCCATTTCTTTCTTGTGTTCTTCCATTTCATGGATGAAAATATCAAAAAGGTAACCGCTGTCTTGTGGTCCGGGTGCACTCTCGGGGTGATACTGCACTGAGAAAATATGTTCCTCTTTATTCCTTACCCCTTCTACAGTCCCATCAAGCAAATTCAGATGTGTTATTTCTAAGTCTGTATCCCTTATGCTCTCAGGACGCACTGCGTAATTGTGGTTTTGAGATGTGATTTCAATCTTTCCTGTAAGCATATTCTTCACAGGATGGTTGGCTCCTCGGTGTCCGAATTTAAGTTTATATGTCTTTGCTCCGAAAGCCAGGGAGATGATTTGATGCCCAAGGCAGATTCCGAAGATAGGGAGTTTGCCGCGGAGTTTCTTTACAAGATTCTTTACTTCCGGCACATCTTCCGGGTCGCCCGGACCATTTGAAATGAAAATTCCGTCAGGCTTAAAAGCCATTATTTGCTCCGCATCCATGTTGTAGGGCACAATTATGACATTGCAATCTCGTTTGTTGAGGGAGCGAATGATGTTGAACTTTATTCCGCAGTCAATTGCAACGACGTTGAATTTCTGGTTGGGAGTGCGTGAAAACCATCGTTTCTTGCAGCTGACTTTCGCCACCACCTTTTTGTCGACAGGAGTTGTAGAGATAAGATTCAATGCTTCATCGGTAGGAGTGTCTATAGGCACGATAGAGGCACGCATACATCCTTCATCGCGGATGATTCTTGATAGTTTGCGAGTGTCGACTCCACTTATCGCAGGAATATTGGCTTCCTCCAATGTTTCTGTCATGGTTTTAGTGTAACGGAAGTTAGAGGGTGACTCACAACATTCTCGCATCACCATTCCTCCGATTGTAGGCGCCTTAGTCTCAAAGTCATCGTCTGTGATTCCATAGTTGCCTATCAGAGGATAAGTCATCACCACAATCTGATTGGTATAAGAAGGATCGGAAAGAATTTCCTGATAGCCCACCATGGAAGTGTTGAATACAACTTCTCCCACGATACTGCGGCGTGCACCGCAACTATGACCGGGAAATTCAAGTCCGTTTTCTAATACAAGTTTTACGTCTGCGTCTTTCATATTTATGTTATTGTAGAAACTTTTTTTCGTATTATTCTTAGGCTTTTGATGATATCAGTATCCCTGGAAGATGAGTTCTATTAATTTGTTTTCGTAGATTAATCTTTCAGGTTTGCCTTGTAGTTGCATCCCTTCGAATGGAGTCGCTTTGCCCATTGAAGCGAATTCCTTTGGCTCTACAGTCCATTTTTTATCCAGGTCAAATATGGAGAGGTTGGCTTCCCTTTCCACTTCAAGTCCAAATATGCGACGGGGATTTAGACACATTAGCTCCACAAGTCTTTGAACGCTAATGATGCCCGTATTCACCAGATAGGTGTAGCAAACTCCAAAAGCAGTTTCGAGTCCTACTACTCCCATTGCGCTTCCTTTAAGCCCGCGGCTTTTTTCGTCGGCAGTGTGAGGGGCATGGTCGGTGGCAATGCAGTCGATTGTTCCGTCTTTTATGCCTTCTATAAGTGCAGCTCTGTCTTCCTTGCTTCTGATGGGAGGATTCATCTTGAATCGTCCTTCATCCTGAAGATCTTCGTCAGAGAATACAAGGTAGTGTGGACCGGTCTCGCAGGTCACTTTCACCCCACGTTTTTTTGCTTCGCGTATCAAATCTACACTTTCTTTTGTTGATATATGGCAGACGTGGTATCTGCAGCCCGTTTCTTCAGCCAATTTGAGGTCACGGGCTATCTGCCCCCATTCGCTTTCGGAGCAAATTCCTTTGTGACCGTGAGCCTTGCAGTATTCGCCATCGTGTATGTAGCCCCCATTGAGGAGATCGTTGACTTCGCAGTGTGCTGCTATTATGACATCGAGTCGTGCAGCTTCTTCCATAGCCCTGCGCATCATTTCTTCGCTTTGTACTCCACTCCCGTCGTCGGAGAAGGCTATGGCATATTCGTGGAGTGATTCCATATCAACGAGTTGGCGTCCTTTGCGGTCTATCGTTATTGAAGCGTAGGGGTATACGCTGATGGCTGCATCCTCTTTGATGTGATTGAGTTCCTCTTTTATATGCTCTTCTGTGTCCGGGGTGGGGTTGAGGTTTGGCATTGCGCAGACTGCCGTGTATCCGCCCATCATGGCTGCAGTGGTGCCGGTAGCGATTGTTTCCTTAGCCTCAAATCCCGGTTGGCGTAGATGTACGTGTACATCGCAAAGACCGTAAGTCACGAGTTTTCCTCGCATCATATATTCTAATGTCGCCATATTCTCAGGGAAGATATGGCATCCTCTTTCAATTCTTACGATTTTTCCATCGATCACTTCTATAGAGGTGCCTTCTGAGGCTCCTTCGTTATCGACCCATAGACAGTTGCTTAGGATATAATGTCGGGGCATTTCTTCTGCAGGCAATTCGTGATAGAGCATATTATATTAGAGTTGAAGTTTAAAAGTTAGAAGTTCGGAATGCTGACATAAAAAAAATACGCATCCCCTTTCGGGGGTGCGTATCCCTTACGGCATGTCTGCCAT
>CAMWQF010000050.1 GCA_947176285.1 uncultured Porphyromonadaceae bacterium | reverse complement strand
TGACGAAATCAACCGCGAGATCGAAGCCCGCCACAACCAATAACACTCAACGTAATCAAGCATGCTCCGCATGCGCCCCGCAAAGTCAAGCAGCGTAATCAAGCATGCTCCGCATGCGCCCCACCGAGTCAAACTCAGGTCGGAGACCTGACTATAATGCCAAAACCCCAGGCTTCAGCCTGGGGTGGCAAAGATAAAACTCTGTAGCCTCGGAGAGGCGCTTTATGGTAATGTATTTGAAATTTATGAAAAAGCAGTTATTATATTCATTCGCATTAGCCCTCTTAGCCTCATGCTCATCTACAAAAGATGAGCAAACTCCAGCCACAATCAAGGATGCCTTCAAAGACGATTTCCTCATTGGGGCTGCCGTTAATGTCCCTCTCGTAATGGGGGAAGACCCCAAGGCAGACTCAATTGTTGCTCTTCACTATAACTCCATTGTCCCGGAGAATTGCATGAAGAGCATGGAAATTCATCCGGAGAAAGACCGTTATTTCTGGGATGAGGCAGACGCATATGTAAAATATGGTCAGGATCATGACATGGCAATCATTGGACACTGCCTTATATGGCACTCTCAACTTTCCCCTTGGTTTCCTTATGATGAGAATGGGGAATATGTCGACAAAGAGGAAATGAAGGCTCGCATGAAAGACCATATCCAGACTGTAGTTGGCAGATATAAAGGAAAAATCAAAGGTTGGGACGTGGTCAACGAGTGCATCGAGGATGATGGGACATGGCGTCACACTCCATTCTACGATATCCTGGGTGAGGAATTTCTCCCTCTTGCTTTCCAATATGCTCATGAGGCAGACCCGGATGCAGAACTTTATCTCAACGACTATTCAATGTACAAGCCTGCAAAACGGGATAAATACGTTGAGATTATCAACGACCTCAAGAAGCATGGCATTCGTATCGATGGTATGGGAATGCAGAGCCATATCGGCTATGAAAGTGATGACCCTGACCTTGAAGAATATCAAAAAGTGATAGATGCTATTTCTTCAACAGGTGTCAAACTGATGGTCACAGAACTTGACATTTCCGCGCTGCCGTTTGTCATGGAAGGTGCAAACACCGAGGCTAACTTTGAATTGACAGAAGATGTCAACCCATTCCCAAATGGCTTATCGGAAGAGCGAGCAAAAGAATGGAACAAAAGGGCTGCCGACCTCATGGCTTTCTACAAAAAGAATGCCGACAAAATAGATCGCGTCACATGGTGGGGCACTCACGATGGCATGTCTTGGCGCAACGATTGGCCTATCAAAGGACGCACAGACTATCCTCTTCCATTCGATCGCGACTACAACCTTAAGCCTTTCATGCAAGAAATAATTGAGAAATAAATTTAATTTTGAATTTTGAATTTAGAATAATATTTGATTGAGAATTATAACTCATATTAGACCAATTAGACCAATTAGACTAATTAGACTTATATGATTAAAAAGGCTCAAAGCAATAAGAAGATTATGAAGAAATCCCTATTATTAGCCTCTTTGACTCTCGCCATCGGTCTTTCGGCTACTGCTGAGATCAAGACAGTAAAGGATCATTTCAAGAATGACTTCCTTATCGGTGCTGCTATCCCCGTTCGTCACGTAAATGGACAGGACCCAAAAGCCGATTCTATAGTAAGCCTTCATTTCAACTCCATCGTGGCGGAAAACTGCATGAAAAACGGTGAAATTCAGCCTAAAGAAGGTGAATTTTTCTGGGAAGATGCAGATAAGTTTGTCAAATATGGTGAAGACCGGAATATGTCTATCATTGGGCATGCCCTCGTGTGGCACTCTCAACTTGCCCCTTGGTTTGCTAAGGATAAAGATGGCAATGATGTAAGTCCCGAAGTCTTGAAACAGCGTATGAAAGATCATATATATGCTGTAGTTGGTCGATATAAGGGAAAGATCTTAGGTTGGGATGTTGTCAATGAAGCAATAGAAGATGATGGCAGCTATCGCAAGTCTCCTTTCTATCGCATTCTTGGAGAAGAATATATACCTCTTGCTTTCCAATATGCTCATGAGGCAGACCCCGATGCAGAACTTTATATCAATGACTTCTCGATGTTCAAACCCGAAAAGCGGGAGGCTTATGTAAAGATTGTGAATGATCTCAAGAAGCGTGGTCTCCGGATTGATGGCATCGGCATGCAAAGCCATATAGGTATGGATTATCCGGAAATGGATGAATATGAAAAGAGTATTGTTGACTTTGCAGGCACCGGTTGCAACGTAATGATCACAGAGCTCGACATGTCTGCACTTCCAACAGTGCAGATGAGTGCCGACATTGGCTCAATGTTCAGAATGAAACCTGAGGAACGTCGCGAGGCAATGAAGAAATTCAATGTCTATCCCGATGGACTGCCGGAAGAAGTCAGCAAAGAATGGAACGACCGTATGGCGCAGGTAGTGGCTCTTTACAAAAAGCACGCTGACAAGATCTCTCGCGTGACATGGTGGGGCACTACAGACGGCATGTCCTGGAAAAATGGATTCCCAATTCCCGGCCGCACCGACTATCCCCTCCTCTTCGACCGCCAATATCAAATGAAACCCTTCATGCAGAATATAATTGAGAATTGAGAATTTAGAATTATCAGAGGCCTCTGATATCTCTAATGACTTTGAAATCTCAGACCCAAAGCAAAGAACGTAAGCAAGCATGCTCCGCATGCGCCCCACCAAGTCAAAAACAAACTAAAATTTATCATTAATAATTTATCATTAATCATTAAATAAAATGCAAACTCCGGAAAAAAGATATCTATTTCCTGCCGACTACATGGCAGACCCAAGTGTGCACATCTTCAACGGTAAAATCTACATCTATCCTTCCCACGACTGGGAGTGTGAAAACGTTGAGAACGACAACGGCGACCAATATGTGATGAAAGACATGCATGTGCTTTCTATCGACGGCGACCCAATGACAGGCAAAGTGACAGATCATGGCAAGGCACTCGACATCGCCGATATTCCATGGGCAGGACGCCAACTATGGGATTGCGACTGCGCTGAGAAAGACGGCAAGTATTACTTGTATTTCCCTCTAAAGGACAAGAATGATATATTCCGCATAGGAGTTGCCATTGCCGACTGTCCGGAAGGTCCATTCATCGCTGAGCCGGATCCTATACGCGGAAGTTATTCAATGGATATATGTGTGCTTAAGGATGGTGATGAATACTATCTTTACTTTGGAGGTCTCTGGGGCGGTCAGCTTCAGCGCTATAAAGACAATAAGGCACTTGAGAGCGCTTATCTGCCCGAAGGTGACGAACCATCTCTTCCAAGCCGTTGCGCACGTCTGAGCAAAGATATGCTTCAGTTTGCTGAAGAGCCACGTCCAATACAGGTGGTAGATGAAAACGGAGAACCGCTTAAAGCAAACGATCCACACCGTTTCTTCGAGGCTTCTTGGGTGCACAAAATGAATGGAAAATATTACTTCTCATACTCAACAGGCGACAGCCATTTGCTCTGCTATGCAGTTGGCGATAACCCCTATGGACCATTTGTATACCAAGGTGAAATCCTCACTCCGGTAGTTGGCTGGACCACTCACCACAGCATAATTGAATATGATGGCAAATGGTATCTCTTCCATCATGACAGTGTGCCTTCAGGCGGCAAATCATGGCTCCGTAGCCTCAAAGTCTGCGAACTGACTTTCGATGAAAACGGCAAAATCCGCACCATCGACGGTGGCGGCAACGCTTAAAGCAAAAATCTTATAATTGCCCGGAGGGCAATCAATCTTGTTAACCCCGAGCGTAAGCTCAATGTTGGTAAATTAGGCCAGGCCCGACATTGCCCGGAGGGCAATAATTTTGTTAACCCCGAGCGTTAGCTCGGGGCGGACTAAACAATAAAAAATTACCCCGGAGGGGTATCACTTTCCACATGAGACATCTACTTTTCACCATCCTCTCATTTATTGCTCTCTCTGCTTTCCCTCAACTTCCGACTATCGACTTCGTCACCCCCTCTATAGTCAGGGTGCGATGGACTCCCGATGGCACTGTAACCGACAATGCCACCGGTGTCTGCATATATCCAAAGACCGAAGTCAAAGTGAGTGAGTCAAAATCTGGAAAAATGACTATCTACCGTTCCGATTCCCTTGAAGTGACGGTAGATGGAAAGGGTGGTATTACATTCATTGATCCGATTGCTAAGCGAATCCTTTTGAGAGAATCAGTGAATGTCCCTCGTAAATTTGAAAAAGTAGCTCAAGAAAAAATCATCTACGATGAAGCTTCCGCTCATATGGAAGAGACGGCTAATGGTAAGGTGACTGTCAAAGACATCCTTCGGCGTGACACTATCGGAATGCGCCAACGATTCGCCATCACTTTTGATATGTCGGCTAATGAAGCACTTTACGGACTTGGCCAGCAGATGGAGGATTATGTCAATCTTCTTGGCAAAACCCTTTATCTTACGCAGCACAATCTGAAAATCTTCATTCCTATGATGGTCTCTACTGCAGGGTATGGCATTCTGTTTGATGCGGGATGCTCCATGAAGTTTGACAGCAAGGATAAAGGACAGGGAATGAAGATAGGGGAGACCTCTTCCGGTTTCGAGACAACTCTTGAGATGGAGGCTGCGAACACCGTAGATTATTATTTCATAAAGGGTGCAATGCCGGAGGATGTGGTGGAAGGATATCGTTATCTCACCGGGAATGTGGCTATGATGCCACGCTATATGTTTGGATACGTGCAATCTAAAGAAAGATACGTTTCTTCAGAAGATATAGTCAATACTTTGAAGGAATATCGTCGTCGCCATGTGCCGATCGATGTGATAGTCCAAGATTGGAACTATTGGCCACAGGGTTGGGGCTATATGAAGATGAACCGCAAATTCTATCCTGATCCGAAGGCACTCGCTGACTCTGTGCATGCCCTAAATGGCAAACTGATGGTCAGCATATGGGCAAATCCCCAATATTGTCCGGAAGAGGAAGATTTCAGAAGCAAAGGTTTGATGCTCGAGCACTCAGTGTATGATGCATTCAGCCCGGAAGGCCGAGATCTTTATTGGAAGTATGCCAATGATGAGTTCTTCTCAAATGGTTTCGACTGTTGGTGGTGTGACAGCAGCGAACCCCTTGACGGCGATTGGAACCAATTGCCCGAACCTGAAAACGGAATTCCATATTCCTGGAACGATCATGAGCGTCGCTGGCGTCTGAACGATGCTATCTTGTCGGAGGCTTTGGGTGCTGAACGAGCCTGCCTTTACTCACTCAATCATGCAAAGGGCATATATGACCATCAGAGGGCTGAGACCGACAGAAAACGCGTCGTTAACCTTACTCGCTCTTCATTCGCCGGCCAGCAGAGATATGCAACGGCTTCATGGAATGGCGACACTTATGCCTCATGGGATTCCTTCAAAAAACAAATTCCGGGCAGTATCAATTATTTTGCAACCGGAAGCCCTTATTGGACCACTGATATAGGATGCTTCTTTGTCAAGAGTAGCCCAAGGTGGTTTCAGAAAGGTGAATTCCCTGATGGAGTCAAGGATGACGGCTATAAAGAATTCTATACGCGTATGTTCCAATGGGGTACGTTCCTTCCAATACTGCGCAGCCATGGCACAGAAACTCCTCGTGAGATTTGGAATTTCGGAGAGGAAGGGACACCATACTATGATGCGATCCGCAACATGATCAATCTCAGATACTCAATGATTCCATACATCTACAGTATGGCTGACGCTCAGACACGAAGCGGATTCAGCATGGCGCGTCCCCTTGCTTTTGACTTCCCTAAAGATAGAAACGTATTCGACATAAAAGACCAGTATATGTTTGGCGATATAATGGTATGTCCCGTTACAGATCCGGGTGCAAATACGAGAACTGTATATCTCCCTGCAGGTGCTGATTGGTATGACTTCTGGACTGGTAAGAGGTTTGTCGGAGGTGAAACAATTTCAGCCGATGCTCCAATTGACCGACTCCCTCTGTTTGTCAAAGCAGGTAGTATTATTCCGACAACTGCTCCGGTAGAATATGCTGACGCTTCAGCAGGACAACCCATCAACATTGACATCTATCCGGGGAAAAATGCCGAATTTACTCTTTATGACGACGCCGGAGACACATACGACTTCGAAAAAGGTGAGTTCACTCGCATCAAAATGACTTGGGATGATGCCAAAGGGGAACTGACTATCTCAGCACCTGAAGGCTCTTATCCCCAAGCCCCTAAATCAAGAAAAATAACTCTCCGCAAAGGTGACAAGACCAAATCGTTTACATACAAAAACAAACCCGCCAAAATCAAACTAACGTAATAAAGCATGCTCCGCATGCGCCCCACAAAGTCAAAAGCATACTTAAACTAAGTCAAACAAAGTAAGAAAGCATGCTCCGCATGCGCCCCACCAAGTCAAAAACTAAATCAAGTCCAAAGCAAACAAAATTCCCGAAAAATATGAAAAAAATAATATTAGCCTCATCTCTCTTACTGGCAACGGCTTCAGCCATTGCCGATAATCCCTGCGTCCAAACCAACTACACCACCGACCCAGCCCCGATGGTGCATGGCGACCGTCTATATGTCTATACAGGTCATGACGAAAAAGGTGCCGACTTCTTCTGGATGCAAGAATGGCGAGTATACTCTACCGACGACATGGTAAACTGGACCGATCACGGCAGTCCTCTTGCTATCGAGGACTTTTCTTGGGGGGATGACCGCGCATGGGCTCCTCAGTGTGTAGAACGCAATGGAAAATTCTATTTCTACGTGCCTCTACATTCCAATCTTACCGGCGCTATGGCGATAGGTGTGGCAGTAGGCGATTCCCCGACAGGTCCTTTTAAGGATGCTATTGGCAAACCTCTTGCTGATGGAAACTGGGACTTCATTGACCCTACATGCTTCATTGATGATGACGGTCAGGCATATCTATATTGGGGAAATCCTACAATCTATTACGTGAAACTAAACGATGATATGATTTCCTTTGAGGGGGAAGTGCAGAAACTGGTGCCTGATGAAGCAGGCTTCGGTGAAGGAAAAGAAGTGCCTATGGAGCCGGGGAAAAAGTATGGCAGTTCTTATACCGAAGGTCCATGGTTTTATAAGAGAAATGGGAAATACTATATGATATATGCCGCTGGAGGAATACCTGAGCGCATATCATACTCAATGAGCGACTCACCGACAGGTCCATGGAAATATATGGGAACGATCATGCCTCAAAAGGATGAAACAAACTCTTTCACCAACCATAGTGGAGTAATCGACTACAAGGGTAAATCATATTTCTTCTATCACACCGGCAATCTTCCCGGAGGAGGAGGTTTTGGAAGAAGTTTCTGTGTAGAACCTTTTGAATACAATGCTGACGGAACTTTCCCGGAAATCCTCCCTACAAAAGAAGGGGCTCCGGCAATAGGTTATCTTGACCCATATCAAAGAGTAGAGGCAGAGACTATGGCATGGTCAGAAGGTCTTTCTTCCAGACAGAATGTAAAGGAAGGCGTATATGTTTCTGACATCCATAACGGAGATTACCTGAAAGTTGCTAACGTCAACTTCATGAGCGGTGGTCCTAAAACTTTCTGTGCCTCTGCAGCGAGTGGTTTGAGAGGTGGTAATATAGAAGTGCATATGGACTCCATCGATGGTCCGTTAGTAGCCGACCTGAAAGTACCCGGTACCGGAAGTTGGGAAAACTTTGCCTACATTGAGACTCCTGCCAAGATTGAGGTTCCCGGCGTCCACGACCTTTACTTCGTTTTCAAAGGTCGCAAAGGTCCCGAACTATTCAATTTTGACTACTGGCAATTCAAATAAAAAAAAAAGTCAAACAGCGCAATCAAGCATGCTCCGCATGCGCCCCGCCAAGTCAAAGCAAACTTAATAACAAATATGACAAGACTCATCTTATCCATCATCATCTCACTCTTCGCTCTCTTTCCAGCCAAAGCATTGATTCAGTGGTATCCAACTGCTGACGGTCTGACATTTCAAATCCTAAAAGATCATAAAAGCAAACCGATTCAAATCCTAAATCTTCAATGTGGTGAGACAAAAGTCTTTGGTGATACAAAGGTAAATACTGTTGACTACGAGATGATAACAGGAAAGAAACGTAAGTGTTTTAATTATTATGATGAGAATTGGTTTATCCTTGCCGACAATGACACTTTAATTGTAAGGACATATAAAGATGGCATAGCTTGGAAAAAGAAAGGTGTGTCCAAGATCGAATTCATTGACCCCTTGCATACTTGGCTTCAGGATTGGACAGACTGTTATGAGGGATTCTTTCCGAAAGATCAGGAACAAAAAGTGGGTAAGCGCATTGGATATCCGGCTCTCATCGAATATAAAGATAGCATTTTCGGACTCTTAACTGAATCAGGGATTACTTCGGATGAGGCTGGCGTAAGCATGTATACATTAGGTAATAACAGATTCGAACTGAAACCCGATGGACCTGAAAACGGTGGATGGCAAACCTTTATAGTCGGCACTCTCTCAGACGTTGTAGAGTCTACCCTTGTAACTGACATTGCTGAGCCTTGCAAACTCGACGATACTTCATGGATAGAACCCGGTGTGGCTTCATGGGTTTATTGGGCATACAACCATGGCTCTGACGACTTTAACATCATAAAGAAGTATATTGACCTTGCCTATGAATTGAAACTCCCGTATGTGCTCATAGATGCCGAATGGGACAGAATGAAAGATGGTAAGACAGTAGAGGATGCGGTAGAATATGCTATATTAAGGGATGTAAAGCCGATGATATGGTACAATTCTTCAATAGGTTGGGTTGATGGTGCCCCGACGCCTAAATATAGACTAAATACTCCGGAAGACCTTGAGAAAGAATTTGCATGGTGTGAGGAGATTGGTGTGAAGGGTGTGAAGATTGACTTCTTCTCGGGAGATACCAACCGCAATTGGAGGTTTATGAAAGAACTTCTCGATGCTGGCGCCCGTCATCACTTGCTTGTTAATTTCCATGGCTCCCCACTCCCAAGGGGATGGCAGCGCACTTATCCCAATTTCATTACTACGGAATCGGTGTATGGCGCAGAATGGTATAACAACGTCCCAACTTTTACCGATAAGGCTGCCGCCCACAACGCGACTTTGCCTTTTACCCGCAACGTAATAGGCTCGATGGATTATACTCCTTGTGCTTTCACAGACTCTCAACATCCGCACATTACGACTCATGCCCATGAACTTGCATTGACTGCTCTATATGAATCCGGCATCCAGCACCTCGCTGATCGCCCTGAAAGTTTCTTGGCACAACCGCAAGAAGTAAAAGACTATCTTTCAAATCTCCCGACCGCATGGGATCAGACAGTGTTGCTCGGTGGCTATCCCGGTGAATATGTAATGATGGCTCGAAGAAAAGGGGACTGTTGGTGGATTTCCGCAATCAACGGCACCGATGCTCCCGTTGATCTGACAGATATCGACTATTCGCGCTTAACCCTGAATAATGGTGAATTAAACATCCAATTTTTCGAGGATGCCCCTATCGACAGTTCCTCCAAATGGAAAATCACCACTACTGACACTCTCCCAACCACTATCAACCTCCAACCTCGCGGCGGCATAGTAATGGTAATAAAACAATCTTAACCCAATAATCATGAAAATTAAAAATCTGATACTTTCAATTGTTGCTTTTGTGAGTATTGTCACTGCTCACGCCGCGGAAGATCTTACCCTATGGTATTCAAAGCCTGCGGAAGCCTGGGTCGAAGCCCTACCTGTAGGTAACTCCCGAATGGGCGCCATGATTTTCGGTGGCATTAACCGTGAGCGCATCCAACTCAACGATGAAACTTTCTGGGCTGGAAGTCCTCATAACAATAATAATCCGGAAGGCATAAAGCACCTGCAGGAAATACGCCAACTCATATTTGACGGTAAGGAAAAAGAGGCTGAAAAACTGATAGATCAATATTACATGACTCCCCACCATGGGATGTGCTATCTCACACTAGGCTCTCTATACATCAATTTCAACCACGAAGTCGAGGCTACTGATTACCGCCGACAACTCGACATTTCCAAATCAGTTTCCGAAGTAAACTACAAAGTTGGAGATGTAAACTATAAGAGAGAGACTATCGCCTCGCTACCCGACGGCGTGATAGTGGTGAACCTTACTGCTGACAAAAGCAAAGCACTTAATATCTCACTTGAATATGACACTCCCGAAGGTGGCACAGTAAAGATGAACGGTAAGGGAATGGACATCACCGTTCCCGGACGTGAGCATGAAGGGATTCCTGCAGGTCTCACAGCAAAATGCGGCATACGCGTCAAAAGCAATGGTAAAGTCTTTGCTAAGGAAGGTATGCTAAATGTAGAGGACGCAGACTATATCACCCTTTATATTGCTTCTGCTACCAACTATATCAATTACAATGACATAAGTGGCAATCCTGAAAAAATTGTGGCAAATCTTCTCAAAAATGCCATGAAAAAGGATTTTACTTCTGCCTTGACTGCTCATACTGGTGCTTATAAGCAACAGTTTGGCAGAGTCATGCTCACTCTTCCTTCTATCGGCGGTTCTGATAAAGAAACCCATTTGAGAGTGGCTGACTTCAATAAAAACTACGACCCTTCACTTCTTGCCCTTCTATTTCAATATGGCAGATATCTCTTGATTTCCTCTTCACAACCAGGTGGTCAACCTGCAAATCTTCAGGGAGTATGGAATGAATCTAACTATGCTCCATGGGATAGCAAATACACCATCAACATCAATGCAGAAATGAATTATTGGCCGGCGGAAGTGACCAACCTTTCAGAGTGTCATGAGCCTCTTTTTGACCTGATTGAAGACCTTAGCCATACCGGAGCCGAAACGGCAAAGACTCTCTATGGCGCAGACGGTTGGGTGGCACATCATAACACTGATGCATGGAGAGTCTGCGGACCGGTAGATAAGGCTCGTTATGGCATGTGGCCCAACGGAGGCGCTTGGCTCGCTACTCATCTATGGGATCATTATCTCTTTACAGGCGATAAGGAATTCCTTAAGAAATATTATCCCGTAATAAAAGGCACTGCTGATTTCTATATGTCTGCAATGGTGGAAGATCCACGCACCGGATATCTTGTGACAACTCCTTCCATGTCTCCTGAACATGGATATGGCAGCAGTTGGATTACTGCCGGGTGCACAATGGACAATCAAATTGCTTTCGATGCTCTCAACAATACATTGAAATGTGCCGAAATCCTCGGTGAAGATGCTCAATATCTGGCAAAACTCCAGAATGCAATATCTAAACTTCAACCGATGAAGGTGGGTCGTTACGGACAACTTCAAGAATGGACTGTGGATGCAGATGATCCTAAAGACCAGCATCGACACGTATCTCATCTATACGGTCTTTATCCTTCCAACCAGATTACTCCAAACTCAACTCCAAATGCTTTTGTGGGAGCCAAGAATTCACTTATCCAACGTGGTGACATGGCTACCGGATGGAGTATAGGCTGGAAACTTAATCTCTGGGCTCGTCTGCTGGATGGCAACCATGCTGACAAAATCATAAATAATTTTGTGACTCTGCTTCCGGGGTCTGCTCAGATTGACTATTCCGGTGGCGGAGACGGAAGACTCTATCCGAATCTTTTCGATGCTCATCCTCCATTCCAAATCGATGGCAATTTTGGTTTTACAGCCGGAGTAGCCGAAATGCTTCTTCAGAGCCATGATGGTGCAGTCCATCTTCTTCCTGCACTTCCCGACACGTGGAGTGAAGGCGAGGTGAAAGGTTTGAAAGCTAGAGGAAACTATACTGTAGACATGAGTTGGGATAAAGGACAGCTTGCTGAAGCTAATATCCATTCCAATATAGGTGGAAAACTCAGGCTTCGCTCGTATGTCCCACTCGAAGGTGAAGGTCTGACGGTAGCGGAAGGTGAACCTCAAAATCCTCTGCTCTCACCTGTGAAAATGGCAGATGCTGAAGTAAGCACCGAAACTTCAAAAGCCTATCCTCTCCTCCTCAAAGTCTATGAATACGACCTTGACACAACTCCGGGCAATTCCTACAAAATCACCCGAGCAAACTGACCCAATCAAAACAACGTAAGCAAGCATGCTCCGCATGCGCCCCGCCAAGTCAAAGCAAAC
>CAMWQF010000049.1 GCA_947176285.1 uncultured Porphyromonadaceae bacterium | reverse complement strand
GCATGGTATAACATCGTAGCCGATATGCCTGTAAAACCACAGCCGATGATTAATCCTGGAACAGGAGCACCTCTGAAAGCTGAAGATCTCATGCCATTATTCTCAAAAGAGGCATCTCTGCAAGAGATGAACGATACAGACAGATTTATCGAAATACCGGAAGAGGTAAGAGAAATGTATAAGATCTATCGTCCTACTCCTCTCGTGCGAGCAAGAGGCTTAGAAAAAGCGCTTGGGACGAAGGCTCATATTTATTTTAAAAATGAAAGTGTAAGTCCGGTAGGAAGTCACAAACTTAATTCTGCTATACCTCAGGCTTACTTCTGCAAGAAGGAGGGTGTGACAAACATCACAACAGAAACCGGTGCCGGTCAATGGGGCGCGGCTTTATCTCTTGCGGCTAAGCATTTCGGTCTTAACCTTGCTGTATATATGGTTAAGGTGTCATTCAATCAAAAGCCTTATCGCCGAAGCATCATGCAGACCTATGGTGCTGAAGTGATAGCATCACCTTCAATGTCTACTAAAGCGGGACGCAAAATAATTACGGAGAACCCCACTTATCAAGGATCATTGGGCACAGCGATATCCGAGGCAGTTGAACTGGCTATGGCAACTGAAAATTGTAAGTATGTGCTTGGATCAGTGCTCAACCATGTTGCCCTTCACCAAACGGTGATCGGTCTTGAGGCAGAAAAGCAAATGGAAATGGCAGGTGAATATCCTGATATAGTTATCGGTTGCTTTGGAGGAGGCAGCAATTTCTCAGGTATATCCTTCCCTTTCATGCGTCATAACTTCAGTGGAGAAAGAAATACAAGATTTATAGCGGCAGAACCTGAATCTTGTCCTAAATTGACAAGGGGAAAACTACGTTACGATTTTGGAGATGAAGCAGGGTATACACCAATGATACCTATGTACACATTAGGCCATGATTTCTCTCCGGCTAATATCCATGCAGGAGGATTGCGTTACCATGGTGCCGGCTCAGTAGTCAGTCAACTCAAAAGCCAGGATTTAATGGAGGCTGTAGACATACCGCAACTTGAGACTTTTGCTGCTGCGACATTGTTTGCTCAGACAGAAGGTATCATTCCGGCTCCAGAGAGTTCCCATGCAATAGCCGCTGCAATTAGAGAGGCTAAGAAGGCTAATGAGGAAGGTACAGCACCGGTAATCCTCTTTAATCTTTCAGGTCATGGTCTAATAGACATGGCTGCCTATGACAGTTACATAGCGGGAGACCTTGCCAACTATCATGTCTCTGATGAGTCGATTGAAAAGAATACAGAAAAACTTAATAAGGTGAAATAAGACCTTGATAAATATACTAAAAAAGAAAAAAGTCATCTTAATGGAGATGACTTTTTTTCTTTTAATCGTATGTTAATTCTATAGAATCTAACGAATTGGCACAAAGATTAGTTAGGAATTACAATTCGTGAACGACCCTCCCCAAAACTTTGCAATTGTATTTGGCAATCAATTTGTTCGGCAAGTTCCTCGCGGTGAGAAATCACACCAACCCGTCGACCGGAATTACCGTTAATTTCGGGCAACTGTCGAAGTGTATTCATCACCATCTCGAGGCTCTTTGCATCGAGAGTGCCGAAACCTTCGTCGATAAACAAAATATCCACGTTCATATCAGGCCTATTCATGGCCGAAAGTGCAAGTGAAAGAGCGAGCGAAACCATAAATCTTTCTCCACCTGATAGAACTGTGACACTTCGAGGCTCATTATTATGGTATCTATCACGCACAAGAATGGAAAGTTGCTCGTTGACATCACTGCATGTGAGAGTGTAATGGTCAGTGATCTGTCGGAGATACAAGTTAGCGTTGTGCAAGAGAGGACGCAGAATGTGAGACTGAACGAGTGTACGGAAACGAGTGCCACCAAAATAAGAATTCATCTTTTCCCATTTTTCCATACGCACACGTTTCTTTTCAAGATCGGATCTCTTGCTTTCAGTTTCTTTTCGGGTTTCGGCATCAGCATCAAGTTTCTCCTTAATAGCACCAAGTCGTTGCGTAAGATCACGATAGTGCAAGAGGAGTGAATCTTCTTTAGCCTTAAGATCTACAATACTCTCAATTTTGGATTCATCCTCAATATTAAGGGCGTGCATATTCTCTTGCTTTTTTTTCAACGCATCTGCCAGAAGGGTTGAGACTTTTTGTTTTTCATTAAGGTGTCGATCTTGCTCCCTTCTCATATGGCTGATTTCATCAGCAGCTTTGAGAAGTTGCATAAGAGTTGCTTCAGAATTTCCACTATGCTCATAATAATCATGGAGTTTTTTATCAAGAGAATGGATTTTTGATTCGTTGTCAGCAATTCTCTGATTAATGGAGATAACTTTTATATGGAAATCAGACCAAAGATCTCCAACGGCTTCCAAATTTAATTTTTTTAAATTGTGGAAATTTGAGTCAACATTTTCCAGAGTAGCAAAGGACTCCAGAATACATGAAAGGGCATTCTTTGTCCTAGTAATGGCGTCAAGAGTCTTTAAATGAGCATTGTGTTCAATCACCGACTTTTCATAAGTGGAAGTCTTATCAGAGAACTCGTCGGCGTCTTGTTTGAGACGAATAGCAATAGCATCGGGATCATTCATCCAATCATTGGCATAATCTTTTAGATCATCTGAGACTATAGTGAACAAATCATCCTTTTCCTTGCACAACTCAATAAGACGGAGTCTCGACATCTTTAATGTCTCTTCACTTTTGGTCTGAGAAGTGAGAAGATCCTGAAGGCTTTTCTCTTCTAATTTGAGATCTTTGTCAAGTGAATCCTTTTGTATCCTCAGTTTGTCTATATCATTTTGAAGTTTATCAGATTGCTTGAGTTTTTCAGAGACAACCATGATTTTCTTCTCGACGTTATCCAACTCAGCAGAGATTGCTGCGTGAAGATTATCTGAAGTATCTATTTCGAGAGACTTGATTATCTCATTGATTTCATTTTCAGTCTTTAACACGAAGTTTTTCCTTTTCGTGAGTTCCGTTTCCTTGGCTTTGAGTTCACCGGAAAGGGTGTTCAACTCTTTGCTTATCTTATCAGCCTTTTCTTTGGCTGAAGAATATTCTGCTGCACATTTTTTCTTTTCCTCTTCGAGAGGAGTAAGAATATTTGAAAAATATACCTCATTATTCCACTCTACGCATTTATCTTTAATAGATTGGCCGCAAAGAGGGCAGTGTGAGGCATGTTCTTCAGCGAGTTGGCGACGTAACGCTTTGAAGTTTTCCTCCACACTTATGAGCATGGTGCGGTATCTGCCTTCAGAATTCTCTTTATCCTTTTCTAATCGAGTGCATTCTTCTGAAGCTTTTAGTGCGAGAGTGGCAAGTTCGGAGATTGATTTTGCCATAGAGGCAATCTCTTTCTCTGCTTTTTCTCTCTCTTTTATTTCAGATGCATGGTTTTCTATCCTCACTAACACATCTTTTAAAGATGATTTCCGCGTCTGCAAGTTGTTGGATTCAATGCGAAGCATTACAGGCTTAAGGGAATCTCTTTCAAGAGATATATTATGAATGCGATTATGACAATCAATGCAGAGATTATTCTTATTGGTGACTTTTTCTTTCTGAGATGATATTTCTTTGGCTATATTCTCTAACTTCGCTTGAACTTTTATTGTTTCACTTTCTATACGGGTGATGTCTTTTGTTTTTGTCAAGTAGTTGTTGAGATTTGAAATTACGATCGAAGATTTAGAGAAAAGTGTTTTGAGAGGTTGTTGGCTATCAATCCAAAGTTTCAGTTGCTCAAGACGTAGAGAGTTAGCATTAGCATCCTCTACTCGTTGAAAAAAGTCATCGGAAAGAACAAGAAAGTCAACTTTCTTTTCTTGAAGGGATTTCTTTTCGGCTTTCAAAGATTCAGAGGCCTTTAATTTGTCGGAGAGAGACTCCCTCTGAGCTGTAGTATTATCCCAAAGTTGAACGATAGAGATTCTTTTTCTATACTCCGGAGTCTCTTCAAGTTTCGATAGTTTCTTATTTTCTTCTTGCAGTGAATTTATGTCATTGATGGCTTTGATTAAGGCTTCAGTGCAAGATATACGTTGACGAATCTGTACGGTTTCTTTGTGGCATTTATCTGCTTGAGTGTTCTTGATAGCCATTTCATCAGATAATTCTTGACGCATGTTTTCGCCAAGAATTTTTTTACTGAATTCTTGTAGAATCTTACGGTAATTCTCATATTCTTGTTTGGATTCTTTGAAAATGGCAGTTATGGCCTCGCCGTAGCGAGAAAAAATGTCGGTGGCTGTAAGTTGCTCAAGAATCCTTTCTCTCTCTTCTTTCCGGCCGGTAAGGAAGGTGGCAAACTGTCCTTGTGCAAGCATTGCCATTCTACTGAATTGCTCGAAAGAGAGTCCGACTGCTTGCTCAATTCTTGCTTTTATCTCACTTTTTCGGTTTTCAATAATCTCATTGTCTCCTATGCAGAGTTTCCATTCCGGTGAACGATATCTGTTGCGATTAGTTCTTCCAAGGGAAAATCGCGACACATATTCTATGTTGTCATTTCCCATGAAAGTGAGTTCAGCGAAACATTCATCTTTCCAAGAGATGCCAATACGTGTATATTGAGTGATATCATTGACAGAGATTTCTTCACCGTTATTATTCTGATATACGTTGTTATTAATGCCATTGACGCTTTTCACGCGAGGCGTAGTGCCATAAAGAGCCATTGAGATGCAATCGAGAATCACTGATTTTCCCGATCCTGTATCTCCGGTGATTAGGAATAGGGAGGCTGGCTTTTGTGTCTCCTTGTCAATTAGCCCCTTTTCAAAGTCGATTTCACCTTTTTCAATTGATGCAATGTTTCTGATAACAAGCCTTTTTATCTTCATAGCAAAGAGATTTATTAAGCGTCAGACTTTTTGATATAACTTTCAACCTCACAAAACAACTCATCTATTTCATTTTCAGTAAGTCCGGGATAGGAGCGGGCTGTTTTCCTAATAAACTCTCGTGGGTCAGTCATTTGTTTAATGTCCTCCAACTCGAGTTGATGCTTGCCTTCATCATTATTAGAAATAACCTCATCGTCGGAGGCAACAAAAATCATCCTTGGATTGTATCTGAGGTCTTTTCCGCTTTTGTCAATAATATCATATACAATGGAATTGAAATCAGCAGGAATCAAAGCATTTTGTGAGAACCGAAATCTAAAATAGACTTTGTCGGCAGTTTCGATAAATTTCTTAAGAAATTCCAAAGCATCTTTCGACGATTCGAAAGGGGAAGCATTGTCGGTAGGAAGCGTGACAAAATGGCGCAACTGTTTGAGCCTTAATTGTCGGATAGTCACATCTCCACCATGTTTGTCAATGTCTACAAGGCTTACAGAATGGGGATAATTTTCATCCTCGCTGACATGCACGACACTTCCAGAGTATCTGGCAACTGGAGCCGGATATACATTTGCATTCTCGTCGTATATAGTTTTGCGTCCAAGTGTCTGAGCCTTGTGAATATGTCCAAGGGCAAGATAATCATAGGAGGAGCCAAATCGATCTAACGAAACAGTCCGCATACTGCCAATTTCCTGATTATGACCTTCTAAGTCAGAACCGACTACAGCAAGGTGTCCTGTCATCACCACAGGAAGATTGTCAATATTTGATGCAGCCACATATTCTTGAAGGTGTATTAATGTTTCCGTGCGGTCGCCAGACATATATGGAATGGCGATTACGAACCCGGTTGGCAACTGGACTATATATCTTTCTTCCCAACCCTCCGGGGCTGAATTAAGAATAGGAGGGGGAGTCCCGACTACAGTGATTCCGGCAAGCTGCCAAACCTTACTGTGAGACTCAATTCTGGAGGCAGAATCATGGTTTCCTGCTACGATGACGATATTTAGTTCTGGATATCTTCTATGCAATTTCACAATTTCAGAGTTAAAATCAGTCCATACAGAAGCCGCTGGCAGTGCTACATCGTAGATGTCACCACTCATCAGCAAGACGTCAGGATGATACTTATCAATGAAATTACTCAGTTGCTCAAAGAAATGCTTATGTTCATCAAGCCGGTCATAATGTTGGTAGATAACTTGCCCGAAGTGTAGATCGGAAGTATGCAGAATACGCATTGGCTCAAAAATCAGAAGAAAGGGATATAAAAGGGATGCACTGATGCGTGCATCCCTTTTTTGTAATAAAGAAAAATATCTTATTTATTGACTTGATATTTGTTCCAGCCGTCTTTGAGATAGGCGAGAACTTGCTCAGCAGCAGCAACTCCGGCGTTGAAGTTGGCTTCAGCAGTCTGCGCTCCCATCTTTTTAGGAGTGAAGAATACGCGGGCACCAAAATTCTGCTCAAATTCCTCAGCCTTATCGGGCTTGATGTCGCTGACATAGCGGAGGTCAGGACGCTCTTCAAGAGCCTTGATCAGACCATCCTCGTCTATGACTTCCTTACGGGCTGTATTTACAAGCACACCACCTTTAGGCATCTTCATGACGAGATCATAACCGATGCTTTTCTTTGTCTCTGCCGTAGCCGGGATATGGAGCGAAACAAAATCATTCTCTGAGAAGAGAGCGTCGACATCATGGACAGGACGAACACCTTCTGATTCCATTACCTCATCAGCCACAAACTTATCGAGAGCGGAGATGTTCATGCCAAAGCCTTTGGCAATGCGGGCAACATTGCGACCCACCTGGCCAAAAGCATAGATACCCAAGTTCTTACCTTTAAGTTCGGAACCGGATTTTCCATTGTATTGATTGCGGCACATCATCACTACCATACCGAACACTAATTCTGCGACTGCATTTGAGTTCTGACCCGGTGTATTCATAACGCAGATGCCTCTTTTGGTGGCAGCATCAAGATCGATATTGTCGTAGCCGGCACCAGCGCGAACGATAACCTTAAGGACAGGAGCTGCAGCCATCACTTCATCATCAATTTTGTCGCTGCGAACGATCAGACCCTCAACATCCTTGACTGCCTCAAGAAGGTCTTCTCTTGTACCCATTTCTACAAGTTTCAGTTCATTGCCACTTGCATTGACTGTATTGGCAATCGCCTTAACTGCATCTTTTGCAAAAGGCTTTTCCGTAAAAACTAATATCTTCATGACCTGTAAATATTAATGGAGTGATTCAAATTCATGCATGCATTCCACGAGAGCATCAACTGATTCCATAGGAAGGGCATTATAGAGAGATGCACGGAAGCCGCCTACATCACGGTGACCCTTGATGCCGATTATACCCTTGGAAGTAGCAAAGTCAATGAAATCTTTCTCAAACTCTGCATATTCAGGCTTCATGACGAAGCAAACATTCATGATGGAGCGAGATGCTTTGTCTTGAACAGTGGCCACAAACATCTTGCTTGTGTCGATAGCCTCATAGAGACGTTCTGCCTTAGCGATGTCCATCTTCTCGATTTCGCGAATGCCACCAAGGCTCTTATAGTATTTCAGTGTCTGGAGAGCTGCAAAAATAGGAAGCACCGGGGGAGTATTGAACATAGAACCCTTATCAACGTGGGTCTTATACTTGAGCATAGTAGGGATCACGCGGCTCACTTTGTCGAGAGCAGCATCCTTAACGATACAGATAGTCACTCCTGAAGGAGCGAGATTCTTCTGTGCTCCTGCATAGATAAGATCGTATTTGCTGACATCAACTGGACGAGAGAAGATATCTGAGCTCATATCGCAAATCATAGGAACACTCACTTCAGGATCCTTGCGGATTTCAGTACCATAGATAGTATTATTGGAAGTATAGTGGAAGTAGTCTGCATCAGATGGAACTGTCCAACCGGTAGGGATAACTGTATATTTACTGTCTTTTCCGGAAGCGACAACGTCAACCTCACCGAAAAGTTTTGCTTCTTTGATAGCCTTGGAAGCCCACACGCCAGTGTCAAGATAGGCAGCCTTTGTATTGAGGAAGTTCATCGGAGCCATAGCGAACTGAAGACTTGCACCGCCTCCGAGGAAAAGCACGCTGTAGCCTTCCGGAACCTCGAGAAGTTCCTTAACGAGAGCAACGGCTTCATCTACGACAGCCTGGAATTGCTTGCTGCGGTGGGAGATTTCAAGGATCGAAAGACCCATGTCAGCGAAGTCAATGATAGCGTCCGCTGTATTCTTGATGGTGTACTGGCTCAAAATGGATGGGCCTGCATAAAAATTGTGTTTCTTCATCTTTCATTAGTTTAGATGTATGAATGAAATTTTCTATCACAGTGGGAGAGTAGTAATAATTTTCTCAGATGCAAATTTAATTAAATTTTGTCAATTTGCCAACTTTGCAGCCTTATTTTTAATAAAACTGCATATGTTGTATAACATATTGCAAAGATTAAATGGTTTGCTGCTTAAGTTTCTCCACATAATCATCAATACGATGCAGTTCCTTTGGAATATCAATCTCTTGTGGACAATGAGAGACACACTGATTACACCCGATGCAATGGCTGGCTTGTCGGAGTTTTGGCACAGATCGATCCAAGCTCACAAGGAAAGCCCGACGGGCTTGCGCATAATTGGGCGATTGCCGGGAAGTGGGGATGTTGTCTTCGTTGACACATTTATTATAATGCAGGAGATTGGCTGGAATGTCAATTCCATAAGGACATGGCATGCAGTATTTGCAGTCGTTGCAGGGAACAGTTGGATATTCCTTCATAATGTCGGCAGTCTCTTGCAGGAATACCAGATCATCTTCCGTGAGAGGTTTGAGTGGACTGTAGGTATGGAGATTATCCTCGAGATGCTCCATATATGTCATTCCGCTCAAGACTGTCAGAATATCCGGGTGTGTGCCGGCAAACCTGAATGCCCAGGATGCCACACTTTCTTCCGGCTCTCTCTGTTTGAGTCGATTTGCAATATTATCCGGCACTTTAGCGAGTCGACCTCCTAACAGAGGCTCCATGATTACGGCAGGAATCCCACGTTTCTCCAACTCATCATATAGATAATGAGCGTTAACATTTAATGGTTCCTCTTCTTTTGAGCGTTTCCAATCTAAATAGTTAAGTTGAATCTGTACGAAATCCCATTTATATTCGTCTTGCTTCGACAGCAGATAATCAAACACCTCGATGTCGCCATGGTAGGAGAATCCAAGATTCTTAATGCGACCTTCCTCACGTTCCTTCATCAGGAAATCGAGTACTCCATTGTCGATATATCTTTGACGGAGACTTTCCAGACCTCCGCCACCAACAGCGTGAAGAAGCATATAGTCGATATAATCGGTCTGAAGTTCTTTCTTGGAGTTCTCATACATTGCAATAGAAGCCTCCCTTGAGTGAGTAGCCGGATTGAAGTTGGAAAGTTTGGTAGCAATGTAGTAACTGTCGCGAGGATGGCGGCTCAAGGCAATCCCTGTAGACCGCTCGGACATTCCTTGACAGTAAACGGGTGACGTATCGAAATAATTCACACCATTTTCAAGGGCAGTGTCGACAAGACGATTGACCATTTCCTGATCGATCTCCTCCTCTCCTTCTTTTCCTCCTTCGATTGGCTTCGTAGGCCAACGCATGCATCCATAACCGAGAATTGAAACCTTCTCTCCAGTCTTAGGATTAGTGCGATAGGTCATTTCTCCTTCAATAGCATCAGAAGCAAGGGCGACAGTCTTCTCAGCATTTTTACATCCAGCCAAAGTAAGACCAGCAACAGAAGTTCCTATTCCAAGTCGCTTTAAGAAATCACGACGGCTTATGTTATTATTCATATTCTTAATTTGGTTAGATGATTCTGTGATTTTCGTGACCTTCTACATAAATGGCACTGAAGGGACGTGCAGGGCAAAGGTTTTCGCAAGCACCGCAACCGATGCATCTCTCAGTATTGACAACCGGAATCTTATGCCCGTTTTTGTAATCCACCATAGATATAGCACCAGTAGGACAATGGCGAGCGCAGTTACCACATTCCACTTCGTCAGTGATCGGTATGCAGTTGGCTTTCACCCATACTGCATGACCGATTTGGATTGAAGATTTGTCGGCAGTGTCAATTGGTCGGATTGCTCCGGTAGGGCATACGTCTGAGCAGCGAGTACATTCCGGTCGACAATACCCACGTTCATATGAAGATTCGGGTTGCATGAAATTTTCAATGTCAGTCATCGGACGTAGCACTCCATTCGGGCATGCTGAGACACATAGCTGGCAGGCAGTGCAGTGATCGTTGAGATTATGAAGACTAATGGCTCCCGGAGGCGCAATGCGTGTCTTGCGTTTCGGAACTTTCTTATCTTCAATGGCAGCAAGTCCGCCATCCACGGTCTTATCTGCTGCTGAGAGCGCAGCAGACGCACCTACAATAGCAGCCGTGGAGAGGAACTGACGACGAGAACCATCAACTTTTTTTGGATCAGTATCCGCTCCGGAAGACTTAAGACCAACATATTTGAAAGAAAGTGCACCTTTATTACATTTCCCCAGACAATCAAAACAAGACACACATCGAGAATAATCCACCTTATGATTGGGAATATCGATGCATGAGGATTTGCAATTGCGGGAACATAGGTTGCAGTTAACGCATTTTGACTTGTCAATGACGATACGGAAAAGAGAAAAACGAGAGAAGAATCCTAATACAGTGCCTACTGGGCAGATTGAATTGCAATAGGTGCGACCATTGCGCCATGCCAGAATTGCTAAAATTATTAAAGTGACAACTGCTACAATCATAATACTGTAGCCATTTTGCCAATATTCCACATTATAGAAAGCATAACTGTCATGCTGTTCAGCCCAAGAGGCAAGGAGATTATTGCCCCATATCCAGACAGGACGTAAGAGACTTGATACAATCCTGCCATAGGCACTATAGGGAGCAAGAAGCGCAACCATAGAATTTATTCCGGCAATTATTGCCACCACCATTATCGCAAGGAAAGAATAGCGGAGAATATTCAATGGTTTTGAATACGAATATCTGTTTTTCTTTGCTTTCTTACCCAACCAGCCAAAACCATCTTGCATAATGCCGAGAGGGCAAATGACGGAGCAATAAAGACGACCGAAAAGCAATGTAAGAATTATCAGACATAAAATGACGATGATATTGAGTGACAGGAGAGCCGGAAGAAATTGAATCTTAGCCATCCAGCCGAATATAGATTGCCAAGTTCCTGAAAAATCCAGGAAAAGGGGAGTGATAAGCAGAATGCTAATAATAGCAAGCAATCTTCTGAATTTTTGCAAAAGATTTTGCTTATTAGCTATATTACCTTTATTTATAGGTTCTAATTTTTCGTTTATTGCCATTTTTTGGAAAGTTCTGAGTTGTCGTTACGATCAATATGGCAAAATTAATAAAAAACTTCAACTTATGCAAATTTTGTAAATTATCTCATGCATTTTTCGCTGCACTATTCAGGCAGCACTCGCGAAATCTCAAAATATGGGTACATGTTTTTTATTAAGCTGAGGTGAACAGAGTGGAGATCGGGAATATAGAGAAATTTTATTTGTAGAGTTGGGGAATTTTTATTAATTTTGCAGACGGACTTCCACGCTGTGGGAGCGAGACTCAATGGAGTTCTTGCTGCGGTGAATGGGAGTCTAACGACATATTATAGAAAAGCGTATATTGACGCTTTGTTCTTTGGCTCTTTCAGAACTTTCCACAAATTGAAAACCATGCCACATGACAATGCAGCAATAGACGCCACGGGTATGTATATACCTATCCGGGCTCATTTCAGGCTTTCGCTTGGAATGGGTTTGGGGTATTTGCATATACAGCGTGGAGTCTGTTGCTCGTCCTTGGCATGATGAGCACGTGGAAAGGCTTTGAAAGAGCGGGACGAGTAACTATAAGACTCCCCGCTTTTCTTTTACCCCAAAACGAAATATTGCCATTTGGAGTCGATGGCTGAGAAGCGAAGGACCCCAAAGTGCAACTGAAGCTCATTGATAACATAACGACTACATTGAGAGAGGATTTGATGACAACCATCGAATCCAGCAGTCGTGTGTCGATTGCAGCTGCAAGTTTCTCTATCTATGCTTTCCAAGAATTGAAAGAGCAACTCAACGACATTGAAGAGTTACGGTTTATCTTCACTTCACCCTCATTCGTCACAGAAAAGTCAGATAAACAACGTCGGGAGTTCTATATTCCAAGGTTGAATCGAGAAAGAGATTTGTTCGGATCTGAATTTGAGATAAAGCTTCGTAATGAACTATCCCTAAA
>CAMWQF010000048.1 GCA_947176285.1 uncultured Porphyromonadaceae bacterium | reverse complement strand
TTTTAGAACTCCACATTTTTTAGTAACTTTGCAAAAAATAGGTAACTCTTTTTAACAGTTACCCCTAATTTAATAATGAATCATTTTGGGCAGATATTGTTTTTCGGGGCATGAATCCTTTCATTGTAAATCTCTTTGGCTCAAAAAGGGATACGACTACTTGCTGGCCAACAACAGTTTCACGGACGCGGATACCGTAGCAAAGTTGGGAGTAGGTAAGAATATGGTAGCGTCAATACGATTTTGGCTGCGAGCATTCGGACTAACGAAGTCAGACATTCTTGACCCAATCTCAACTTACATATTAGATACAGAAAAGGGCAAAGATCCATTCACAGAAGACATCAATACTATATGGCTTCTACATTTTCTTTTAGTCACTTCAGAAATGGCAAGTTTGTACAACCTTCTGTTTGTGGGATATCAGAGAGAGAAGAAAGAGTTTACGAAATCAGAACTCCAGTCATTCATTAAACGTAAGTGTTCCGTGCCGGAACAGAAGAATGTTTATAACGAAAACACGGTGCGTAAGGATATTGGAGTTTTGCTGAAAAATTATGTAGCGCCTTCCGATTTGAAAACAATCGAGGACTTTTCAGCATTGATGATTGGGCTTGGTCTTATCATAAATAAAGGTAACGACACCTACTGCTTCAAAGTCTCTAATCCGAAGGACATTGCGCCTGAAATTATTTTGTTTGCACTTATCAGGATGAGAGGTACCGATAAAACAGTTTCTTTTGATGTCCTTCAAAAATTGTCTTTGATTTTCGGGTTGCCTATAGTTGCTCTCATAGAAGTCATTCGCTCGCTGGAAAAGATATTCCCCGGCGCATTGGTTTTCTCGGACAACAGTGGGATAAAGAATGTGCAATTTATTGGGGAGATAGATGAATTTGAAGCTCTTAACCATTACTACGTACAACTATGAGCTACATTCCATCAGTAAATATTGAACTGAACTCTGCTGATGATTTTCGGTATATAGTTACCGAAAATGCAAAACTTGTTGCCGGCAATATCGTCAATAGTTTTAACAGTGGACATCATTCCTTCTCAATAATAGGCACATACGGAACAGGCAAGTCAAGTTTCATATTGGCACTCGAAAATGACCTGACTAAAGGTAATAACCGGCTCATCAAACGCAGTGTTCTCGGCCGCGTCAGTGGATTTGAGTTTCTCAATATTGTTGGGGATTATGCTCCCTTGAATAATCTACTCGCAGCAAAACTTGGACATCACGAGGCAAACGCTCTCAATGAACTTAGTCAATATTATCAATCGCTAAGGAAACAAAATAAGTTTCTCGTCATCGTAATTGATGAGTTTGGAAAGATACTTGAACATGCTGCTAAGACAAATCCGGAAAAAGAGTTATACTTTCTCCAGAAACTATCTGAATTTGTCAATGTACCAAGCCGAAACATCATATTGTTAACCACTCTCCATCAGAGCTTCGGAAGTTACTCATCAGGATTGACCGAAGTGCAAAGAAACGAATGGAAGAAAGTCAAGGGTAGATTTCAAGAGATAGTTTTTGCTGAGCCAGTTGAGCGACTACTATCATTGACGGCAAAATGGTTCAACCAGCGTCCTCATCTTTCAAGAGAAGAGGACGTATCGCTAAAATTATTATATTATCTTGGACAGAGGAGTAAGATAGTGTCTCGTAATCTTGATTTTGAGACGGCTAAGTTACTCTTTCCACTTGACCCAATATCTGCCATATGTCTGACACTGGCAATACAAAAGTATGGTCAAAATGAACGCTCTCTGTTCTCGTTTTTATCAGCAAAGGGCGAAGGAACTTTCAAATCTTTCAAAGCCACGCACTCTCTAACGTATAGTGTTGCCTCAGTCTATGACTATTTGACATATCACTTCTATACTGCAATCAACGAGACTAATTCCGATTCAATGGGCTGGCGTTCATTGTCAGTTGCTATTGAGCGAATTGAGGTATCCAATCTGGAAACTACTCTTATCAAGGACTGCTTGAAACTGATTAAGACTATTGGTCTAATCAATATGTTCTTCAATGGCGTAGTCGTCGACAATGATTTTCTCATTACATACGGAGAGAATGCTTTAGGTATCACTAATGTCAAGAGATTCATAGATATACTTAAAAATCAGCAAGTAATACGCTTTGCCAAGTATAAGTCGCAATACATTCTTTTCGAAGGAACAAACATTGACATTGAGAACGAGCTTTATAAAGCAACTTCTATAGTTCCGACTCCCAATCTCGCTATCGAAGAAATTACACCATATATCAAGCAGAAGGTATCCATCGCCTCTGCTTCATATTACAAAACCGGTACTCCGAGATACTTTGAATATCGCGCAGTAAATGAGCCTACAATTATTGAGCCAACAGGCGACATTGACGGATATATACAACTTGTGTTCCCACTCTCAGAAATTGAGTCAGAGGTTAAAGAAATGTCCTCTTTATCAAATTCAGGAGCAACAATATTTGGCTACTTTAAAAATACAGATACAATTATCAAGCATTTGTATGAGATAAAGAAGTTACAATATGTTATTGAGAATGTGGCTTTTGATGATAGGGTTGCAAAGGTTGAACTTGAAAATCAGAAGAACCATGAAAGTCAGAAACTTAATGATGCAATAAACTCATCTTTGACCTCTGACAGCAATAGCGTCGTCTGGTATTTCAATGGTGAGGCTGTTGAGATAAACACAATCAGAGATTTCAACAAACTGCTGTCTCATGCCTGCGATGAGGTGTATGATAAGACGCCTATCATCCGCAATGAGTTGTTTAACCGTCAGAAGTTAAGCTCTGCAATATCGCTTGCGCGAGTAAACCTGCTCGATGCAATGCTCAATCATTCTGACGAAGCTGAATTTGGCATCCAGTCGTTCCCTCCGGAGAAGACAATTTACTTCACACTATTCAGAGACTCTGGTATTCACCGTAAAGACGAAAATGGTAATTGGATTCTCAGTGCGCCAACCACTACCGAGTTGAGTACTCTTTGGGATGCTTCAATCAAGTTTATTAATAGCACAACCGACAAACCTCGAAAACTTTCTGAGTTAGCAAAGATATTGCGGGCTGCGCCATATAAGTTGAAACAGGGTGTCATAGATTTTTGGATTCCAATCTTCTTGTTTATCAACCAACAAGATTTCGCTCTTTACAATGGCAACACTTTTGTGCTGACCATCAATAAAGAAGTATTTGAACTTATTCAGAAGCGTATCAATGATTTCTCAATAAAAGCATTTAGTGTTTCCGGTGTGAAATTGGAATTCTTCAAACGCTATCGCCAATTTCTTCGTAAAGATGACAGCGTAGGAGTTTCTGCTAATTCACTTTTGGAAACGGTTAAACCATTCTTCCATTTCTACAGAAGCCTGAACAACTACGCCAAAATTACTCGAAAGTTTGACAGTGCATATACTGCAAAATTCCGAGATGTGTTATCCTATGCTCAAGACCCGGCAAAAACTTTCTTTGAGGATCTCCCGATAGCATTCGGTTATAAGGATCTGGAAAGCGAAGAGTTTGTTCAGCAATACCTTGACCTAATTCGTAGAGCTGTTAGAGAATTGAATACCTGTTATGATAATTTCATTGATAGGATTGAAGAAAAAATCATAGAGCATCTTGGACTGCCACAAGATTTTGAAGATTATAAAGAATTACTTACATCCCGCTATAAAACCATAGACAAGCGCATTCTCACACCTAAAACTCGTTCATTCCTTGACCGAATAATCGCGCCGTCAGAGACAAAACGCGAGTTTATAGAGAAACTTGCGATAGTGGTGAATGATAAGCGTCTTGATGAGACAAAAGACTCTGATGAACCGTTGTTGATACACCAGATGCTTCACTTATTGAGTGAATTGGAAAGGTACTCCGCAATAGGCGAAACTGACTCGGAAGGTTACTCGGAAGCATTCAACTTTGAATTGGCTTCCAATCAGGGCTCATTTTCAAAGTCTCAGACTTATCGTTTGCCTCGAAGCAAGTCGAAGGCAGCAGAAAACATCGTATCAAAGATTGAGTCTCTAATGTCCGATGATGAGGAGTTAAATATATGTGTATTGCTTAAACTTTTAAACAATAAAGTAAAATGACACAGGTAAGACACGTATTAGGCATATCCGGAGGCAAAGATAGCGCAGCACTGGCAATCTACATGAAGGGAAAGTATCCCAACCTTCATGTGGAATATTACAATACAGATACCGGTTGCGAACTTGCAGAGACCGACCTTTTGATAAATCGTTTGGAATCATACCTTGGTGGTATCAAGCGTCTGCGAGCAGCCGAAGATAGTCCGGAGCCAACACCTTTCGAACATTTTCTGAAAGCAAGTGGAAACTTCCTGCCATCACCTCAGCAACGTTGGTGTACCCAGAAGATGAAACTCGCTGAAATGGAAAGGTTTGTAGGGGATACACCTACAATCTCATACGTTGGTATCCGTGGCGATGAAGACCGGGAAGGCTATGTATCGACAAAACCGAATATTCAAGCAATATTTCCATTCAGAAAGAATATCTGGAGTATAGATGTAATTCACTCAATAGTTCACAAGAATCATATTGAGCGTTTTACTGAAATCTATATGAATATTGCACCTGAAGAATTGAAATTCCAACTCAAAAAAATATTAGAAAGACCTCTTACAAAGGAATTCTTCTACGGTAAAAAAGCTAATGCTCTGATGGATCTTGATATAAAGTTATTCAATAAGGCTGTGTTTGAATATCTTAAAGGAACAGATTATCCTGTAGGCAAATTGGATGAATTCCCTCTTATTGACAATGACGACATCTTGGTAAGAGATGATATTTTCCGCATTCTTGAAGATAGCGGTGTAGGTATCCCTGCTTACTACAAGCCAATCGAGTTTGAAGTAGACGGCATGAAAGGTACATACAATCGTAGTCGATCAGGATGCTATTTCTGTTTCTTTCAACAGAAAATTGAATGGATTTGGCTATATGAGCAGCATCCAGACCTCTTCGCTAAAGCAATGGAATTTGAAAAAGATGGCTATACTTGGAACCAGAACGAAAGTCTTGCCGACTTGATAAAGCCGGAACGAGTTCGGCAAATAAAACTTGATGCAATCAAGAAGCAGGAAGCCAAGAAGAAAGCCGGAAGTTCGAAATTAGTTGATCTATTTAGTGACCCAGATGAAGATAACGATGCTTTTTGCGCTAATTGCTTTATATAATTATGTTGAAGACTGATGTGACATGGCCTGAATCATTCAGGTATCAAACAAATTCAGAATGGGAGCCGGTAGGTTTCTTTTCCGAAGCGCTATGCAATGCAACTTCCTTTGACCTGATGCTTGGTTTTTTCTCATCGTCAGCAATCAATGTCTTATCGTACGGCTTCGCTTCCTTTATTTATAATGGCGGTAAGATGCGCATGATTATCAACGATATTCTCAGCAGCGATGATGTGTCAGCGATATCAATGGCTCATGAACCAACAGAACTGCCGTTCTTTGACTTACAGAATCTTGAACAGTTGAGTTATACACTCAATAAGCGGGATAAGCATTTCTTTGAATGCCTTGCATGGCTTATACGCAACGAAAGAATAGAACTGAAGATTGTGCGTATGGTCAACAGAAGCGGCATTGCCCACACCAAATGCGGCACGTTTAGTGACGGCAAAAACAATATAGGATTCGAAGGCTCCGTCAACTTTTCGTTATCAGCTTTTATGCACAATAAAGAGAGTCTTGGCGTATATTGTGATTGGAATGGACCGGCTGACGTAGGCAGAATAAATGGCATTCAGCGGTCATTTGACAGTGCTTTTAATGGTCAAGACAAGGATGTTGAGTTTGTTGAAACAGTTGATTTGAAGGGATACACTTATAACCAATTCCAACCGAAAGGATTGGAAGAGTTGCTTAATGATGAACTTGCTCTAATAGAGAGTGTTGAACCAAAAGGAATACCAGAAACCGTTAAAACTGCTCTAAATAAGACTAAATCAAAAGTCAGACAAGCTATTGAAAAAATCAAGGGTATAGAACAAGAGAAAGAATCTGAGCCAAGATTCCCATACCCAACTGGACCGCGCCCATATCAGCAACAAGCCTTTGATAATTGGAAAGAGAATAAGCAGAAGGGATTGTTCGCTATGGCGACAGGTACTGGCAAGACGATAACAGCCTTGAACTGTCTATTAGAAATTTTTCTCCGAAAGGGTTATTATAAAGCCATTATTCTCGTACCAACAATTACTCTCGTAAACCAATGGGAAAAGGAGTGTCGAAAGTTCCGTTTCTCAAATATTATCAAGGTGTACTCCAAAAATCCGACTTGGCGAGATGATGTGGAACGCATTCACTTCAATGAGAAGTATCGTACCGAGAATGAGCAAGAGGTGTCGTATATCATCATTTCCACCTACGCATCCTATTCAAGGCAAAAGGTCTTCAATGTGTTGAATGATTTTGACAAGCGAAAATTACTTATTATTGCCGACGAATGTCACAATATTGGTTCTGAATCATTGGTAAAACGACTAAAAGAGATACCGTATCTTAGAAGAATCGGATTGTCTGCAACTCCAGAACGACAATTCGATGACTATGGCAATAATAAATTAAAGAAGTTTTTCGGTTCAGATGAGAAGTACACTTTTGAGTATAGTATGGAAGAAGCCATCAAGAATGGCGTACTATGCAAATACATGTACTATCCACATATTGTCCGTCTAACTACAGAAGAGATGGTAGCCTATATTGAAATTTCAGAAAAGATTTCCAAGTATTTCAACTATAACACTTGCACATTTGACAATCCTGATGACATGCTGAAGATGCTGCTGCTTGCTCGTAAACGTATAATACATAAAGCCGAGAACAAACTTCAAATATTTATAGACATCATTAAAAGACGTCATGAAGAGAAAGGCAATCTAAAGTATTCTTTAATATATGTTCCTGAAGGCAACCGACCTGATTACATTGGCGTAGCCGATGACTTTGATATATCAGAAGATATAACTGACGATACAGATGCAGATCATCTGATAAATATCTACACACATGCAGTTACCAAGGTTGATGAAAGAGTTACCGTTAAAAAGTTTATTTCGGGACAAAAAGATCGGGATGAAATCCTTGATGATTTTGCATCTGGCAAATTACATGTATTGACCTCCATGAAATGTCTTGATGAAGGAGTAGATGTACCTCGTAGCGAACTGGCTATCTTCTGTTCAAGTACTGGAAATCCTCGACAGTTTATACAGCGCAGAGGTAGAGTTTTACGTACTCATCCAGACAAGAAACTTGCAGAATTGCATGACCTTATTGTTGTGCCTGATGTAAGTCTAAACAGTAGCAGTTTCAGAATGGAGCAATCTCTACTAAAAGGAGAGTTGATAAGGGTAAATAATTTTGCGTTATTATCTGAAAATCCGTCTTACTCAGAAACAGAACTCCGAGAGGTTATGAATCATTATGGCTTGAATTTATATAATAATACGCACATACAATGACAAACAAAGAAAGAATGCTTCACATGGTTCTTGACGACAAAAGTTTACAAGAACTTTACAACTATGACGAGTCAGAATACGAGGATTTGTATACTGCCATCAATTCAGAAAATGTCGTTGTCGCATCAGTAGCAAGAATTATCAAACATCTTGATG
The DNA here is from genome assembly GCA_947176285.1 of uncultured Porphyromonadaceae bacterium. GTDB lineage: Bacteria > Bacteroidota > Bacteroidia > Bacteroidales > Muribaculaceae > Lepagella. The sequence continues at coordinate 4,585 of CAMWQF010000048.1, read as the reverse complement.
GCTCTACTGACGAAAGCGATCAAAAGAAAGTCTATATGACGGTATTTAACTACATTAACGAAAACTATATATTATGATAATACGGAAGATAGAAATTTGTAATTTCCGTAGCTATTACAAGTCCAATACCTTTGAACTAATTAATGGATTGAACCTTATCATTGGATCGAATGGTGACGGTAAAACAACATTCTACGAAGCGCTGGAGTGGTTATTCCGTACAGACGGAACTAACAAAATGGATGGTAAATTCATTTCAAAGAAGAGAATTGATGAGTTGTTTGCCAATGAATCTGATGATGTCCGTGTAGCTATGACATACGAGCACAAAGGCACAGTTAAGACTCTTGAAAAAATGTTCCATTTCACAAAATCGTTTGATGGCGAAGTTAGTACATCTAACTATTCCTATATTCTTACGGAAATGAATGGAGTTGAGCGTACGGTGAATGATGGTATCCGTTTTGACTACGATTTTCCTTCTGAGTTACGCAAATATACTATGTTCAAAGGAGAAGGCGATTTGGATGTATTCCAAAGTTCAAATGCCCTGAAGATGCTTGTGGAAACATTTAGCGATGTGAAGGATTTTGAAGCATATTTTGCCTTTATGGAATATGCTACCAAGAAAGCAAATCAGGCACGTGATAATGCACAGAAACTTGACAAGAAGAATACAGATAAAATTAAGCAACTGAAATATACTATTGATCGAGAAACTGGGATGCTTTCTGATATTGAGCGTGAAATTAAGAATAAAGAAAATGAGGCTGTAAACTTTGATGGTTTGCTTAAGAGTATCGAACAAAGTAAGGAAGCTTCGAAACTACTCATCTCTGTAAATCGACGTATAGAAACACTATCTCAAAAGCGTTCGCAAACAAGGGCACGAATCGATGAGAACTACACAATCAATTTGTTGGACAATATGTGGATTCTTATGGGATTTAGTGATATTGCAGAAGAGTATTCTTCAAAGATTAATAAAATTGATCTTAAACGCAGAAAACTTGAGCAAGACTATCTTTTGACTGCTGGAGCCGATAAGGTACTTAAAAAAATGCAATCAATGAAGACTGATTTCGTGCCACTTCCAGTTCACATTCCTGGTCAGAAAATTATGCAGGAAATGCTCGATGATGAGGTTTGTAAAATTTGCGGTCGTCCTGCCAAGAAACATTCTGAGGCATGGGAATACATGCTTCATCGTCTAGAAGAATACAAGGAATCTCTAAAGGCTGATGAGGACGAAGAGATTGAACCTTATTATAAGAATAATTACATTGTTGAATTACAAAAGCGTGACACAACCCTCAACGACAATCTTTCAGAGATTACGAAACTTCGCAAGAAGATTCAAGATGCAATAGCCTTCAACAATCGGCTGCACGATGAGGTTAAGAAAATTGATGCTAATCTTGATTTGGAGTTTGAGCAGAAGAAACGTATTCTTGCTCAAACGGATGGGCTTTCAGAAGAACAGCTCCTTGCTAACTATGAAAGCATATCTAATTGGATTGATCTGAAGAATAAAGCAGAAAATAGGATTGAAATCTTGAAGCGGCAACGTTCTAAGCATCGCGAAGAACTTGAAAATGCCCAGGAAGCATTAAGTAAACTTGCAGAAGGGACATCTGCTGCAATCTATGCAATGACAGCTCTTATAATCCGTCAGATTTCCGATGCTTTCAAGACTGCAAGAGAAACAAACAAGAAGCGTCTCCTTCATGCTATTGAGGATGAGTCAAATATATTCCTTGACAAGTTGAATACAAACGACTTCAAGGGTACAATTCGCATTCTTGAGAAGGCTAATGGACAGGGTGAAGTAGTATTGATGAATAACGACAACACACGTATTTTCCATCCTAATACAGCCTTACGCACAACGTATTTGATGTCAGTTCTCTTTGCTATTAGCAAACTGTCAAGTGAAAAGGACAAGACCGAAATTCCTCTGTTGTTTGATGCTCCTACATCTTCATTTACTGAAGCCAAAGAAAGTGAATTCTTTAATGTTATCAGCACTTTAAACAAACAAGTAATTATCGTCACTAAAAGTTTCTTAAAAGAAAATGCCAATCATGAAATTGTTCTTGATCGAATTAAGGTGAATGAAATATCCGGAAGAGTCTTCCGTATCGAAAAGAAGAAACCGTTCGATGACAAGAATCTTACCACTATACAAACCGTCATCTCTAAAATCAAGTAATCATGGCAGACATACTCAATAATATTGAAGAACTGGTAGACAAGGGTGAAAAGCTTATTGATATTTGGGGAAGAAGAAAACCCAAATTTGAAAAGAAGTATGAACAAAATGTAATGCGTGTAATTTCTGACTATGGCGTAGGTGCTTCTGAAAACACAGGTGCTAAAGGTAAGATTCTTGGTGCTGGGTACGAACCATACATTATGGCTTTTTTCATCGGTTTGTATTCTAATAGGCGATTACCTTTGACAGAAGAATCAGATGACTTGAAGGATCTTGGACAGCCTTTGCAGTATTGGGGTAATCTTGATTCTAAGAAGTTTCGTAAAGCTTATCCTGCTTTGCGTTCCTATATTTTTATTGCACTGGTGGCTAAGACCGATATTGATTGGATTGCACTGGATAAGGGTGAAATAAAAGTTAGCACCGTTATAACTAAGCTCATTGAAACGATGGAAGAATATGCCAACTACGGATTCTCTGTTATGGAAGATAAACTCAAAAACGACAAAAGCTGTTTCTTTTCCCATCGTTCATTCCTTGACATATTCCTTCAGCTAACAACAAAAAGAACTACTGTCGCAGATTCGGATAATTTTCCCGAAGAACTCTAATTGATTTTCATTCTTTCACATGGATTACTTAAACGCTTTCAGAAATCTCAAATCTAATAACAAGTTTAATCGTAAATCTCCACATAAGGCTGTACTTCTGCTTAGCATCATAGACATGTTTGAATCATGTGCTATTTCAGATAATGAGATTCGCTATGATGATACACTCAGGAGTACTTTCCTCAAGGTATGGAATAAGGTCCTACCTAATGAAGCAACTTTTCTTCCTGAAGCATATCTGCCATTTTGGTTTATGCAGAGTGAAGGATTCTGGCATATCGTACCTGTTAGGGGCAAAGAGGATATTATCAATCTCATGAGAGATACCCATGTGAAGCCTTCTGAATCCAAACTACTTGATTGTGTAAATTATGCAGAACTTGACGAAGACTTATACTTCTTGATGACACTTCAATCTGGTAGATCATCCTTGAAGCGCGCTCTTTTGGAAACATATACTACATTATCGCCGAGATCTATCGACAGAATGTCTGCCAGCGAAGATAACTTTGTAGACAATTATGCGATTGCTCTAAATGAATATGAGAGTTTCATGGGCACTTCATCTAAAGATAATGATTCAAGAGTTAACGAGATCTACAAGGATGCTGAGAAAAAATTCTATGCTCTAAATGAAGACATCCAGTATGTATTGTGCATTGAGTATTACAAGTTCCTGAAAGAGCACATTAATGAAAGAAAATTATTCAAAGAAATTTGTCCTTCAGTCTTTGAACTTCATGAAAAGATTACGGAAAATGCTTTTCGTCCAGGTGACTTAATCCCATCCTTCTCGTTTACATATGAAAACTTCCTTGCAGACTTAAAAATAAAGTTGATGGGCGAAGATGGCTCATCCGACCTTATTGACAGCATCAACAGCGCAATTGATTGTCTACATGAGCAGGAATTAAATATAATAGATTATTCCTATGAGAAAAAAGGACCTGTCACTTTGGATAAAGAGAATGGACATAGTATCAACGTGGATTCTATTGAGAATGAAATGAATGAATTCATCGTGAATAATGTTCAAAAGCCAATACACAAGAATAATCCTATTGACTTTTTTGTGGAGAATACAACTAATCGCTGCTCAATATTCAACAGTAAGGGAGAGAGAGTTTATTCAACTACTGGAAAACTAAAAATCTTCAATAACAAAGTTTATAGATTCAATTATAAGAACGTATGCTTTACCGTAAAAGATATAAAACTCACTGTCGATGGTTGGGATAAGGGGGCTAAGAAATTAGTCGCCTATAGCGATTCCAATTTGTATCCATTGCTTGACAGACATAATTTTATTGACCAGATTGAAGATTTTGTAGAGGCTGAACAAATGCAATTCAACAAGATAAGCGTAAATGGCAAATGGTATAGTTTCACTGGAAAATATCTTGGGGTGAATTCTTCTACTGTCAAATCAATAGAAACAGAAAATGAAACAAAAATAATTACAGTGCCAAGACTATCTGCAAACTATGTTCCTAAAGGCAAACTGAAAGACTTTCGTGAAGTAGTAGAATCTTCATACGACTACTTTTGGTTACTTGCCATTATTGATTTCATGGGTGAGAAACATCATTCATCTTCCCTACGCTTTGACGAGTTAGGTTGCATGATGATTGCTAATGCATGGACGTTGTTGGGTGCAAACCCATCTTTGAGGAACAAGGAGAAGACTCTAGTCAATTGCATAGAATTTCTGATACAAGAATCAAAAGGACACATGGAAAAGGAATTGAATTGGGAATCA